>CACYEP010000167.1 GCA_902773425.1 uncultured Erysipelotrichaceae bacterium
GAATACCTTGCGAAAGCTGTCATTATCGCGACCGGTACAATTGAACGCAAGCTCGGTGTTCCGGGCGAAAAGGAATACGCGGGAAGAGGCGTATCGTATTGCGCAGTATGTGACGGAGCGTTCTTCCGTAATAAGACCGTAACCGTGATCGGCGGAGGAAATTCTGCGCTGGGCGGCGCACTGTATCTGACGAAATTCGCGTCCAAGGTCAATGTGGTGATCCGGCGTGATGAATTCCGCGCCACCAAGACGGTGCAGGATGATGTCTACGCGAACGAAAAGATTCATATCATCACCAAGGCAGTCCCGTACGAAGTCAAAGGAACTGACGGTGTCGTGAGCTCCATCGTGCTGAAAAACGTGGAAACCGGAGAATTATTTGAGGAAGAAACCTCCGCGGTATTCCCGTATATCGGAGCCGATCCGATGACAGATTTCACGGAAGGGCTCGGAATTGAAAAAGATCACGGTTATATCGTGACCAATGATAAAATGGAAACGGGAGTCCCGGGCATTTATGCGGCCGGTGACGTCCGGAAAAAAGATCTTCGCCAGGTAGTTACCGCGACAAGTGACGGAGCCATCGCGGCGGAAGAAATCGGAAAACATCTGAAATAGGAGGGAATCAGAATGGTTGTATGTGATCGCTGCGGAAAAAACTTTTCGCGTCCTGTAAGTGCGTATATGTTACGGTTTGAGGACGGCAAGTATGTATGCCCGGAATGCCACAAACAAAACAAGCGCTTCATCAGCGCCTTTGACTTAAGCTTTTATTTAACCGGAATTGTCGCAATGACAGGTGTTCTTTTGTCCTTGCAGCTTTTTTCGGTAAATCTGTTTGACAATTTCCTGTCCGGCTTTGTGATCGTGGCCGCTGCCTGCATTCTTCTTTATACGATTATCACCAAGTGGGGTGAGATCATCTATAACGATGCTCCGTACAAAAAAGAATGGAAGAACATTGTAATCAAGGAAGACGGTGTAAAAGTGCACAAAGCCAATACCTGGTACTTCTTCGGATATCTGATCATTGCGGTCTTTTTATCCCCGGTGGTAAATATCTATAAAATTCAATGGCTTTATCCGGTATTGATCTTCCTGTTTGTAGCCTATCTTTCTTGGAGGACCAAGAAGATTTATAATGAAGAAAAGAAGTACGTTGATTCTCTTCGTCTGAAATAACTTCTGAGCTTCCAAAAACCGGCACGATTCCCTTCTGAACAGAACCCGCTTGGGCATAAGGAGAAAACTATGGAACAGCAATTACCTTTTTTGGCCGGCAGAATTCAGCAGGCAAGAAAAGACGCGAACATCCCGCAGGAAAAACTTGCGGCACTCCTTTATGTTGACCGTAAAATGATTTCCAGATGGGAAAACGGAACGTCGGAACCGAGAATATCAGAATTGGAAAGACTGGCTTCCGCATTAAACAAACCTATCGCATACTTTTTTGAGCATCAGGATAGTTCGTCTATCCGGCAGCCGTATACTCTTGAAGGCGCCAAGGAAGTAACGAAAGCTGTAACCGGATTGCGAAATGATTTGCAGAATTGGAGCACTTCATTCGGCGGAATTATCCGCAATGTATTCTTCGTAATCCTGTTATTCGCTTCTCCGTTTGTCATGCCTTACACTCCGTTTTTCACGCTGGGGGCTATTTTCTGTTTGCCGCTTAAAGGCTTTAAAAAATATAAAGTCTGGAAGAAGGCGGTGCTTATTGCCGTGCTGCTTCTGATGATTGTGTGGCTGGTCTACACCACACTTGCGGCTGTTTCTTTGGTGTGGGGACTTCCGGATTGGCTTTCAAAGATTGAAGTCACAAAATCGGATTAGTAGTTTTTGGTAATTATCAGTTCGTTTGACGAATTGATTTCGCATTGAAGCCATTTAGATACAGTTGATAAAGAGGACGAAATATCGATAGTGTATTTCGCCTTTTTTGCAGAAAGCCTGGATAATGTGTGATTACTAACTACTCCGATAGAATCGCATAAAAACTGTAGATAACACAGTTTGTCCCTTTTCAGGGACAAAAAACGGGTGTTTTGTCCCAATTTGTGGACAGACCCTTTTTTATTGTAATGATAATATTCAATATCATATAATGATTTCAAAATTGAGCAGTGAAACAGGTGGAGAAACACCAGATTAGGAGGGAATAAATATGAAAAAAGTTATTGCAGCAATCGTGTGCGTTCTGATCGTTCTTGTTTTATCTTTTCAGAACAGAGTAACCGCGGAAAATCCGACATGCGTGATTTCAGATGAAGAATGGAAAATGATTTGTGACATGTACAATGAAGACCGTGAATCACTTGCGGATACTGCGCTGGGTTTCTCCAAGGAAACGTCCATTGCGGTAAAGGACCTGGTACTCACGAAGGAAGACTGTTACAAATACTATTATTATGTTTGTGTCGAAGATGTTCCTTTTGAGAAGTTCTCCGATTTCCAATTTGATCATAAGGGAATCATGATTCCGACGAGTGAAACATCGGATACCCTGTATATGTATGAAGACGGGAAGTATAAATTCGTTCAGTCCAGAGGCGGAGGACCGGCGGATGAGCTTTTAAATATGGAAAAGGCCCGTGATATTGCGTACAGGGCAACCGGAACAAGAAATGCGGATATTTGGTGTGTACAACTGATTCCGCAGGGAATGACTCTTGTCATTGCGGAATGCGGCGATAAAGAAATCATTATGCCGATCGGAAATATGAGCCGCTTATACGGATTCACCGACGAATGGTACGATTCAAAGGAATTCATAGAATTGCTGAATCAGATTGAATTGCCTGATTACAGTGAAGGCGGTTACGGAGTGTCCGGCATCAATACAGTTCTTGGATAAATAAGTGAACACAATTCCGGGTTATCACATCCGGAATTGTTATTTTAAAGCGGGGGGCGGGGGTATAATAAAATCAGAAGAGTATTATTATGCACAAGGCGGCCGGAGGGATGTGTATGCGA
This sequence comes from uncultured Erysipelotrichaceae bacterium, assembly GCA_902773425.1. Taxonomy (GTDB): domain Bacteria; phylum Bacillota_I; class Bacilli_A; order Erysipelotrichales; family Erysipelotrichaceae; genus RUG11872. The sequence goes on from CACYEP010000167.1 coordinate 2,977, forward strand.
AAAATAGTTAGGCTGTTATTGGCGGTTGCGCTGATGACATTGGGGGGTTGTTCCGTCAATGAATCTGCTTTTGATCATGCACCGGAAGCTCAGTTTTCAAACACTGTCAGTTCCGGTCCGACAGTGATGACTGTTGACCCGGACGTTGTAGATTTCACGTACTTCAAAGATGGGAAATCGCAAACCCAGACTGTTCGTGGGGAAGCTCAGGTGTCTGTCAAGGATGTGTTGGATGCGCAAACCGGAGTGCACTTCTATAACGTGTGGATCCATGATCCGGTACCGGATAAAGTCACCGTGCTGTATACATCCGTCAAGGGAAGCTTCGATGAAAAAGATTATACGGAGATTCCGGAATTCTACGGTGTCAGTTTCAGTTATGACAGTGAACATGGGAATTGTATGTTTGCGTGCCAGAACGGATACACCTACAGGATCATCGCGGAATGGGACAAGAAGAACTACCGGGAGAACGGGTATTACGGGACGGCAGAGTATTACATTTGCTTCGAAGAGTAAGATCCGGACGCACATGAAGAGGAATTGGTCAAATTGATTTGGTTCTGAAGAAAAAAATGATATGATGTCTTTGCGGAGGTACATAAATATGGAATTCTATAAATGCGCTCATTGCGGGAATATCATTGTTTATTTTAAGAAGGCTGGCTGTGATGCGAAATGTTGCGGCGAAACGATGGATCTTCTGGAGCCGAATACGACGGATGCGGCAAATGAAAAGCACGTACCGGTTGTAGCGGTTGAAGGACAGACAGTATGCGTTAAAGTCGGTGAAGTCGCTCATCCGATGCTGCCGGCACACTACATTGAATGGATCGTTTTGGAAACCGATAAGGGTTACTACAAGAGAACTTTGAATCCGGGAGAAGTTGCGGAAGCGAAGTTCGTTTTGGCGGAAGATGAAAAGGCAGTTGCGGCATATGAATACTGCAACCTGCACGGATTATGGAAAAAGGAGATCTAAGATGAAATACGTTTGTCAGATCTGCGGATTTACCTACGATGAAGAAGCCGGATATCCGGAAAAGGGTATTGCGCCGGGCACAAAGTTTGAAGACTTACCGGAAGATTTTGAATGCCCGGTATGCGGTGTAGATAAATCCAACTTCGAAGCGGAATAATCACAATCCATCATAAATGAAGAAGTCCTGCGGTGCGCGGGGCTTCTTTTGTTTAGGAAGATTTGCGAATCGAACGTTCCGGGCGGTACAATATGGACAGCAACACGGAGGGTATTATGGGAAAACGCATTACAGGTTCGACACCGCGGGAAGACGGATTCCGGATGCCGGGAGAATTTGAACCGCAGAAACGTGTCTGGATGATTTGGCCGGAAAGACCGGATGTTTGGCGTGCGCACGGAAAGTATGCGCAGAAAGCATACCGGGATGTTGCGGCTGCGGTGTCCCGTTTTACGCCGGTGACTATGCTGGCATCGCCGGAGGAATTCGCGCATGCGCGGGAAATGCTTCCGCAAAATATCCGTGTCGAATGTGTTATGAACGATGATGCCTGGTCCAGGGATACCGGACCGACCTTCGTAAAGAATGACAGGACCGGAGAAGTACGGGCAGTGGATTGGAAATTCAACGCGTACGGCGGCGATTATGACGGGTTATATAAGCCTTGGGACAATGATGATGCGTTAGCCGGGAAAATTGCGGATCTTGCCGGGAAAGATTCCTATCGCACGGAAGATTTTGTGCTGGAAGGCGGTTCGATTCATACGGACGGGGAAGGGACTTTGTTGACCACCGAAATGTGTCTTTTGTCGCCGGGAAGAAATCCTCATATGACAAAAGAAGAGATTGAAGAAAAACTCCGGGAATATCTCGGTGTGCATCAAATCATCTGGATCAAAGACGGAATCGATCCGGAGGAAACCAACGGGCATGTGGATGATGTGGCATGTTTCGCAAGGCCCGGGGAAGCCATCTGTATCTGGACGGAGGATCCGGAAAATCCGTTTTACGGAGTATGTCAGTCGGCCTATAAGACTCTGTCAGAATCCTATGATGCCAAAGGAAGAAAACTGAAGGTTCATAAACTGATTATGCCCAAGGTACCGGTGCGCATCGGAAAGGATTTCGGTATCGACAGCGCGGAAGGATCTTTGCCCAGAGAAGAAGGAGACCTTTGCGCGGCGTCCTACCTGAATTTTTTGATTACCAACGGAGGAATCATTTGTCCGCAATACGGGGATGAATATGATGAGCTTGCGCTGGATCAGCTGCGCCGCATCTTCCCGGAATATACCGTCATCGGAGTGATGAGTCGGGAAATTGTGTACGGAGGCGGGAATATTCACTGTATTACCCAACAGGAACCTTTATGACAAAAAAAGTGAATCTGGTCGGCACGGTATTGTTTACGGTTTGTTCCATCATTGCGCTGGACTCTTTTGTTGCGCCTTCCATGATCGGGGTCCCTGCCATCACCTTGTGGGCCATTGCGGCGACCGTGTTTTTCTTTCCGTATGGGTTGATTTCCTCGGAACTCGGAGCTTCTTATCCCGATGACGGAGGTATTACTTCGTGGGTGACAAGGGCGTTCGGGGAGAAACACGGTGTCATGGTCGGATGGATGTATTGGATCAATGTGGCCTTCTGGATGCCGGCAGTATTCACCGCATTTTCCGGATGGCTGTCCCTGGTGTTTTTCCCGGAGATGCCGCTATGGGTTCAAGGCTTGATCGCCGTTATCATGTGCTGGATCATTGTGTGGATCGGGGTACGGGGAATCGATGTCTCGGTGAAGGTGTCTTCCTTGATGGCCGTTGTAAAAGTATCCGTTTTGATCCTGTTCGGGGCGGCAGGGATTCTTTATGCCACAAAGTACGGTACAGCCAATGAGTTTTCGGCGGGCGCATTCATCCCGAAGGCGGATGATGCGCTAAAGTATACCGCGGTCATCGTCTACAATCTCATGGGGTTCGAACTGATCGGTTCGGTCGGCTCCAAAATCGAAGATGCACGCCGTACGGTTCCGAAGATGATCGTGATCGCGGGAATCATGATCACGGTGTTATACGCGTTTGGAACATTCGGGGTTTTGACTGCGCTTCCGGCGGAACAGATTGATGAAGTTGACGGGTTTATTCATGCGTGCAGGGAACTCTTTAAAGTGTTCGGAAGTGCCGGGACACCGCTGTTCTATACCGTTTCTGTCGCATCCATCATCAGCTTGGTGTCCAATATGATTACCTGGTCTATGGGCGGGAATGAAGCGTTTATGGGCGCGAAACTGGATCAGCGCTCTGCCTTCTTCGGACACAGACATCCCACCCGCGGGACTGCCGATCATCTGTATTACGCCATGGGTGTGATTGCGACGTTCCTGATTGTGATGAACTATTTGCTGTCGGGGAATGCGAATGAAATCTTCTGGACATTATTCAGCTTTTCATCTCTGGTGTTTATGATGTGTTACCTGTACATGTTCGCCGCGTTTATCAAACTGAAATACTCCGATCATAGTGAAAGAGCTTATGAAGTTCCGGGAGGAAAAGCCGGCGCGTGGATCGCGTTCGTATTATGTTTTGCGGGTACGCTTCTGGCGTGTTATTTCCTGATTGACTGGGATATTTCTGGATACGGGTTTCGGATGGAGGCCGGCGGAACGCTTCTTACAATCTTGTCGGGATACGCTTTGTATCGAGCAGGTCGGAAGAAATAACATATATACAATGAATACAGGCGGATTTCTTAAGATTTCCGTCTTTTTATTTACCCTGCAAGATACGTCCTGTATAATAATGAACGGGTGATTATTATTATGGCGCAAATCTTAAAAGATGATGTCAAAGAAAGAATCGTCGACGCGGCGAAATCGGAATTTCTGGAGAGCGGGTATGAGAAGGCCTCGATGCGTTCGATTGCGGGCAAAAGCAAGCTCACGGTTGGGAATCTGTATCATTACTTCAAAAACAAGGAAGAACTGAATTCGTTTATCGTGGGACCGGCATTGGAAAAGATCCAGGAACTGGTTCTGCGTTTATCCGGCAACAAGGTGGATATTCTTCATTCGGAAGATATTCATCTGACCAAGGAAGATGTTCGGGAGATGCTGGATTCCTTGGGAAACGGTGTGGTCGACATCTACACGGAACATAAAACCGAGGTCAACATTTTGATGATGCGCTCGTCGCTGAACAAATATCTGACCGATTGGGTGGCGGGTATGATCCGGCGCATCATCGCGGATAACTATCAGGTTGATGAGAACGCGGAGCCTCTGAAATTGATTTCGCAGGGTTACGCGGAATCGATCTTTGCGGGATTTAAGACGATTCTGCGCAATAACCGTTCCGATAATGAAACCCTGAAGAGAATTGTGAAAATCTACATCGAGTCGTATGTGGATATGCTGGATATTGATTTTGTGTCCAAAGTACGGGAAGGAGAATCCGTATGAGTTTCATTGAGTTTAAACATGTCAGTAAAGTCTATCAGATGGGCGAAGTGGAGATCCGGGCACTGGATGATATCTCCTTTGAAATCGATAAGGGAGAATTTGTGGTGGTCTTAGGGGCCAGCGGCGCCGGGAAGAGTACGATCCTGAACATCCTGGGAGGAATGGACAGCGTTACTTCCGGAAATGTGATCGTGGACGGAAACGATATCTCCAAGGCCAATGAGAAACAATTGACCGAATACCGCCGGTTTGACATCGGATTTGTCTTTCAGTTCTACAATCTGGTACAGAATCTGACAGCGAAGGAAAACGTGGAACTCGCGGTGCAGATCTCCAAGGATCCGATGGATTCGGGTTTTGTGCTGCGCCTTGTAGGCTTACAGGACCGCATGGACAACTTCCCGTCCCAGTTATCGGGAGGCGAACAGCAGCGTGTCGCGATTGCGAGGGCTGTCGCGAAGAACCCGAAGCTTCTTTTGTGCGATGAACCGACCGGCGCATTGGACTACAAGACCGGCAAACAGGTCTTAAAAGTTCTGCAGGAAATGTGCCGCACGCAGAATATGACGGTCATCATGATTACCCATAACAGCGCATTGGCGGAAATGGGAGAGAAAATCATCCGCGTTAAGAGCGGACATATTGAATCCGTTACGATGAATGAAAATCCGAAAGATGCGGAGGAGATTGAGTATTAATGTTTCATAAGGATACGTTTCGACTGATCAAGAGTACATTCAACCGGTTCTTTTCACTGTTTATGATTGTGTTGATCGGCGTGGCTTTTATGATGGGGCTGCTGAGTACGCGCACAGTGATGGAACAGAGCGTGGATGTCTATGAAGATGCCGAAAAACTCCAGGACTTCCAAATCTATTCCTCGTACGGGTTTGATGAGGAAGATGTCAAAGCCTTCCGGTCCCAGGAATTTGTGAAGGATTGTTTCGCGTCTAAGATGACGGACGTTTTCAGCCGGAACGAAAACGGGGATGTGGCGGTCACCCGGGTGGAAGAGGTCGAACGCAATATGAATCTGTTCGAACTGACTGCGGGAAGACTTCCGGAAAAAGAAAACGAATTAGTCATCGCCAGCACTACGATGAACTTTGATGTGTATTCAATCGGAAGTGAACTGGAGCTGTTCTTAGATGACGCGGATGTGAAGGATACCCTGGAGAATGATGTTTATACGATCGTCGGTGTGGTAAGCACGCCTTCGTATATGGCCAAAGCCATGGGGACCAGTTTACTGAAGAATCTGGAACTGGATATTGTGGTGTTTGTTCCGGAATCAAATTTCAAGGCAGACTACTATACGACGGTGTACTTTACGACGCCGGAGGGAGAAACCTATAATTCCTTCGGGAAAGACTACGACAAATATATTGAATCGGTGAAGTCCGATATGACTGTATTCGCCAAGAAACAACAGGATCATCTCAAGGAAACCCTGTTGGAGGAATACCGGGAAAAGATCCGGGAAGGCGAAGAGGAACTGGAAGAAAAGCGCGCGGAAGGACAGGCGGAACTTGATGCGGCAAAGGCGCAGCTGGATGAGGCAAAAATCCAGATTGTTGCGTCGGAAACGCAGCTGGAAACATTAAAGACGGCTTTATTGACGGCGGAAGCGCGGGTCAAAACATTACAGACACAATATGATACCGAGTCCGCGGAGACAGACAAAAAGATTCGCGCCATCGAGGAAAAAGATCCTGGCGGCAGGGAATTTGCGGAGATTTTCCGCGAGACCGCAGCCGATTACGCCACATACAACGCATTACGTAATATGCGGGATGAGATCTCCGTGGATCCGTATGCGGAAAATATCGCGCGAATTCAAGAAGAAAACCGGATGGCGAAAGAACGTCTGGATAACGAACTGTATCCCGAGAGGGAACGGTTAAATGCGGTGATTGCGGACCCCTCCGCAAGTGAAGATGAACGCAATGAGGCGCTTACCAAACTCGGACAGACCGAAACGGAGATCCGGACTCTGGAAGATCAGATCCGGGTCAACGAACTGTTGATCGAGAATCTGGAAGAGATGAGCTCGCAGAGTCTTTCCGAAGACGCGAAACAGCGCATGGACGAAATCGACGCAAGACATGACGGCTCGGTGGAGACGGCGTATCTTGCGCAAAGCGCATTGGCCCAGGACCGTATCCGTACGGAGGCAGTCAAGGAAGAAATCCGTTTGGCGAATGAAGTCATTGCGCGTTTCAATCAAGAAATTGCGGATGCCGGATCGGAAATTGAAGCCGGCCGTCAGGCGTACCGGGAAGGCGAAGCGCAGTACTACGAAGGCTTGACCGTATTCAATGAAGAAATTGAAAAAGCGGAAGCCGAGATCCGGAAAGCGTATCAGGATTTGGAAGAACTGCCGGCAGCTGAATGGATTATTTTGGACCGCGATTCGCACTATTCCTCATATATGTACGCAGGAAACGCTAAACAGATGGGCGCCATCGGAATCGCGCTGCCGCTGCTGTTCTATTTGGTGGCGGCGCTCGTGTGCGTTACGACGATGACGCGTCTGGTCGATGAACAGCGCGGTCAGATCGGTATCTTCCGGGCATTGGGGTTTTCCTCGGGACAAATCATTTCAAAATATGTCATCTATTCGGTGTCGGCGGCTTTATCAGGAAGCTTGATCGGATTGGCTGCGGGAATGCTGATTTTCCCGGCGGTCATCTATGAAACATGGAAATTGATGTATGACTTGCCAAAGATGCTGAGGCTGTTCCCCATCGGCAATGTTTTGATCAGTGTGTTTGCGTTTACGCTGCTGATGTCATTAGTCACGGTGATTGTTGTGCGCAAGACATTAAAGGAAGCGCCGAGTCAGCTGATGCGCCCGAAAGCTCCGAAGAATGCCCGCAAGGTATTCCTGGAGTATATTCCGTTCATCTGGAAGAAACTGTCATTTACCGGAAAAATCACAATGCGCAACCTGATCCGTTATAAGGCCAGATTCTTTATGAC
>CACYEP010000168.1 GCA_902773425.1 uncultured Erysipelotrichaceae bacterium
CATGGTTCCGTAGCTCAGTTGGTAGAGCAGAGGACTGAAAATCCTCGTGTCGTTGGTTCAACTCCGACCGGGACCACCATTCAAAAAGAAACCTCCGTGAGATTCACGGAGGATTTTTTTATTCTTCGAAGGTGACGGTCAGATGCGGCAGTTCTTCGCAAAGGTCTTTGCACATGCGCTTTAACCTCGGAATGTAAGCCGGAAGGTAATTTCCGCACTTTTCCGCATGGCGGAAGATGATTTCGGTTTCTTCCGCGGTTTCCGATAATACATCGTACAGCGCGTCCAGGTTTTCTCCGAAGTAATCCGGAACCGGAATGCCCCGTTCGATTTCCGCCCAGAATCGCTTTTTGGAACGCACGTGTTTCAGCTCTACAATATACGTCATTTTTTGTCTCCTTCATACAGCAATTCAAATGTACCGTAGTGATCTTCGGTGTAATAAATCGTGCCCTCATAGGTGAATACGAGCCGTTTCGACCCGCGGGATTTTTGATGGAGGGTATCAATATCGCACTCGTAATATTTATATCCGTCCGGCAATATGCCTTCGTAGTTTCCGAAGCGGTCTCCTCCGATGCACATGCCCGGCGCATATTTGTCAAGTCCTCCGGAAGTCCACCCGAGCTTACGCGCTTCGGACTTGGTGATAAAGTTATCCGGAAGCCTTCCGTAGACATGCAGGTACAGGGACACATCTTCCTTGGTGGTATAGGTTCCGTCTTCCGCTATTTCGATCACCGGGTCGGGATTTTCAATGACCGGATCGGGTGTTTCCGGTTTCACCGGGTCAACAATGACAGGATCTGGATTTGTGCCCGGATCCGCTGCCGGCTTCCTGCAGCCGCCGAAGACAAACAGGAGTACGGCCAGGATCAGTAAGATCAGTTTCTTGAATTTTTTCATAAATTGCCTCGTTTGAACTTATTTTACCAAGCCAAATGATGAATGAAAATAAGGAAATCGTATATAATCGTAGATAGATATTCAGGAGGCAGATTATGGCGGAAGTATTAAAAGAACGCAAAGAAATGGATCCCGCGTACCAGTGGGATTTAAGTTCGCTTTATAAAAGTGATGAAGAATGGGAAAAGGATTTTGCGAAGATCGATGAAATGACGGCGGAAGTTGCCGCGTTTGAAGGAAAACTGAACAACGCGCATACCGTGCGTGAATTCCTGGATGCGCAGGACAGACTGTCGCTGTTATTGGAAGATGTGACATCGTACGCTTCGTTAAGAAGACAGGAAGACACCCGTGCCGAGGATGCGCAGAAGATGTGGTCCAAGGCATATGCCAAAGAGGTGAAGGCGGTTGCGGCTTTGTCGTTTGCGGAGCCGGAATTGCTGTCGCTTCCGGAAGAAGTGCTTGAACAGCTGGTGAATGATCCCCAAACCGAACCGTACAAGATCAATCTGGAACGGATCGTGCGTATGAAGCCGCACACGTTAAGCGCTGCGGAAGAACGTCTTCTCGCGGGATTCGGCGAAGTACTCGGCGCACCGGGTGAAATCGCTTCAAACCTGATGGACGCAGATCTGACATTCGAAGATGTCAAAGACGGAGAAGGAAACACCGTGGAAGTCAACGATTCGAATTATATTCTGTTACAGAGTTCGAAAGACCGCGTACTGCGCGAAAACTCGTTCCGCAGTTTCTACAAGGGCTACAAGGGTCATATCAATACCTTTGCGGCAACCTATGCGGCCAATGTAAAGGCAATGACCGCGGAAGCCGCAGCACGTCATTACGGTTCGAGCCGTGAGATGTCGTTATATCATTCGAATATTCCGGTATCCGTATACGATCAGTTGATTGCGACGGTAAGAAAGCATATGCCGGCGATGTACCGCTATGTAAAACTCCGCAAGAGACTCTTAGGCGTTGATGAACTTCACTATTACGATGTTTATGCGCCGCTTACCGAAGGAAGAGAAGATAAATACACGTATGATCAGGCCAAACAGATGGTGTTGGACGCAGTCGCTCCGCTTGGTGAAAACTATGTGAAGGTCGTAAAAGAAGGCTTCGCGAACCGCTGGATCGACGTATATCCGAACAAGGGAAAAGCTGGCGGAGCATTCTCCGCGGGAACCTATGATTCCAACCCGGTGATCCTTACCAACTTCACGGGGACCCTGGACAGTGTATCCACGATTGCGCATGAAATGGGCCATTCGCTGCATACCTGGCATTCGAAAACCGCCCAGCCGCATCAATATGCGGACTACACGCTGTTTGTGGCGGAAGTGGCATCCACGGTCAACGAAAACCTGATGATCGAACAGCTTCTTCAGAAGGAAACCGATCCGGAAAAGAGACTGACTCTTTTACAGCAGTATCTGGAAAACTTCAAGGGCACCGTATACCGCCAGACGATGTTCGCGGAATTTGAAAAGGACGCGCACGCATTGGCGGAAAAGGGCGAGGCGCTTGATCCGGCTACTCTGAATGCGCTGTATGAATCCCTGGTGAAGGATTATTTCGGTGAAGATCTTGTGATGGATCCGGAAGTTCAATACGAATGGGCGAGGATTCCTCATTTCTATTCTCCGTTCTATGTATATGTTTATGCGACAGGTTATTCCACGGCCGTAGCATTGTCCGAAGGCATCCTGCATGAAGGAGAACCGGCAAGAAAACGCTATATCGAATTCCTTTCGATGGGCGGAAGCAAGGATCCGCTTGACGAGCTCAAGCATGCCGGCGTAGATCTTACGACACCGGAACCGGTAGATATCGCGTTAACGAAGTTCGAAAAGGTCCTCGATGAAGCAGAACGCATTGCGGACGGACTCGGAAAGTAAAGGAGTACATCTATGGAATGGATCAAAGCAAATCTTGGATTGCTGATCGGAATCGTCTTGGCAGTTATTGCGGTTGTTGTATTAGCAATCGTGTTCACCAAGAAGAATAAACAGAAAGCCAAAGAACAAAAGAAACAGGATGAACTGGAAGTGATGGCAAGAGCGTTGGTCGCGGCCATCGGCGGCAAAGACAATGTCGCGAATCTGGAATACGAACAGACACGCCTGAAATTCGAAGTCAAGGATTCCAAATTGATTGACGAGAAAGCCATCAAGGCGGCCGGTGTGATGAATATCAACCGTCCGAGCCGCAAGAAGGTCCAGGTCATGGTGGGACCGAGAGTGGAAACCGTCTACGAAGACGTAAAGGCATTACTGTAGAAGTGCGCTGATTTGTATCCGCCGTTTTCCGGAAATTTTGATTTTCTAAACAGGTTTGGGAGAAATTGTCCCGGGCCTGTTTTTTTGCAAACTTCCGCAACAATTTATCAAAACTTGATATAAAAACTACCAGAAATTGCTGTATAATAGCATCATAAGGAGACTTACTCTATGAACAAAGAAGAGAAAATGAAAGAACTCCGGGTGTTCGCGGCGAGAATCCGTCTGGAGACCATGCGGATCATTTCCCATTTCGGAAAAGGTCATGTCGGCGGATCAATGTCATTGGCGGACGCATTCGCGGTTCTTTACGGATCCATCATCAATGTGGATCCGGAAAACCCGGCATGGGAAGACCGTGATTACTGCGTATTGTCCAAAGGACATGCGGGCCCGGTCATGTACGCTACTTTAGGGCTGAAAGGATTCTTCCCGGTGGAGGAAGCCTACACGCTGAATCAGAACGGAACGGATTTCCCGTCCCATACCGACCGCACCAAGACCAAAGGCGTCGATCTTACAACCGGCTCCCTCGGACAGGGCATCAGCGAAGCGGCGGGTGCGGCATTGGGGCATAAACTTCTGAACAAGTCCAATTATGTCTACGTGTTTGTCGGTGACGGCGAATGTGACGAAGGACAGGTTTGGGAAGCGGCGCAGTTCGCGGCGCACTATCATCTGGATCATATGATTGCGCTGGTTGACAATAACGGAAGACAGCTCGACGGTACGACCGATGAGGTCATGAGCCATCCGAAAGGCATCGGCGCGAAATTTGAGGCGTTCGGCTGGAATGTGATCGATGTAAAAGACGGAAACGATGTCGAACAGATCTATGACGCGCTGACAAAAGCGAAACAGACAAACGGAAATCCGACCGCAATCATTCTTCATACAATCAAGGGAAAAGGCGCAACGTTCGCGGAACCGACCGGCGCACATTCCTCTTCCCCGGCAAAGGAAGTCTGGGATGAAGCCGTGAAGGCATGCGAAGAGAGCCTTGCGGAAATTGAAAAGGAGGCATCCTTATGAGCGTAAAACTGGCATGGACGAAGAATACGGATCCGCGTTCGAACTGCGACGCGTATGATGACGCGATGCTGGAATTGATGGACAAGGATCAAAGATATATCCATATTGACTGTGACTTGCTGGGATGCATCAACGGAAAACGCATTAAATCCGCGCATCCGGACCGCTTGATCAACGCAGGAATCGCAGAGGCCAATGCGGTAGGGGTTGCCGCAGGTCTTGCGTCAACCGGCTTTATTCCATTTGTACATTCATTCGGCGTGTTCTCCGCAAGACGCGCATTTGACCAGGCCTTCTTATCCGCGGGTTATTCGAGATGGCCGGTGCACATTCTCGGAACCGATCCGGGTGTGACCGCGGGAGCTAACGGTGCAACTCATATGCCGTTTGAAGACGGTGCGCTGTACATGAGTGTGCCTAACGCGGTTGTCTTGGACCCGTGCGATTATGCCCAGACATATGCCTTAACCAAGAAGTCTGCGGCGTATCCGGAATTGACATATATGCGTATGATCCGCAAGAAATTTAAGACGGTTTACGCGGACGGGACCGATTTTGAAATCGGAAAGGGGATCGTATTGCGTGAAGGAACCGATGTAACAATCATCGCGTCGGGAATCATGGTAAACAACGCGCTGGAGGCGGAAGAACTTTTACGAAAAGAAGGCATTTCCGCGGCAGTGATCGATATGTTCACATGGAAACCGCTGGATGAGGAATTGATCGTTGAATATGCGAAGAAGACCGGAGCGGTCGTTACGGCGGAAAACCATCAGGCTTATTGCGGATTGGGGTCGGCGGTAGCGAATGTGCTCGCAAAGAATTGCCCGGTTCCGCAGGAATTCATCGGAATTCAGAATCTTTACGGACAGGCGGCAAGCCAGGACTATCTGGAAAAAGTATACGGATTAACGGCGGAAGATATCGCAAAGGCAGCCAAGAAGGCAATCGGAAGAAAATAGGGAAGGAATAGTTTACATGGAAAAGAAATTATTTGGGTATCCTCATTTTGATGAAAACGGGGAAGAAATCTTAACGACGTATGACAATGAATACCGGGATATGATGATGGATGTGCGCGTATACCGGATGAAAAAGGGCGAAACACGCACGTTCCTGCGTGATGCGGAAGAGACGGCGGTATTACTGTTGTCGGGAGATGTAGTTTACACTTGGAACGGAAACGAAGAAAAAGCGCACCGTACGGATGTGTTTACCGACGGGCCGTATGCCTTGCATGTGTGCGCTGGAACCAAGGTAACCGTAACGGCTGAATCTGATACAGAGATTCTTGTACAGTGCACCAAGAACGAAACCGTGTTTGATGCGAAGCTGTACCGTCCGGAAGATGCACCGTGGGGATACTCCTGCGTCGGGAAATTCGGCAATGTCGCCAAGCGCAGAGTCAATACGATTTTTGACAAGGACATTGCGCCTTGGTCCAACATGGTTCTGGGCGAAGTGTTGAATGACCGCGGAAACTGGTCGGGATTCCTTCCGCACCGTCATCCGCAGCCTGAACTGTACTATTTCAAATTTGACCGTCCGGAAGGATTCGGCGCAAGCTTTGTCGGGGATGATGTCTTCAAGAGTGTCGACAACAGTTTCTCCGCGATTCCGGGCGGAAGATTGCATCCGCAGTCCGCGGCACCGGGCTTCCAGATGTATACCTGCTGGATGATCCGTCATTTGGACGGCAATCCGTGGTTACAGTCTACGCGTAATGAAGATGAAGCGTATCTTTGGCTTCATGATGCGAAGTTTTGATTCATTACTATAGAAATCTTATAAGGATTTTTGATTACCTCGCGTAAAAGAATATTGAATCTCCATTTAAAATGTGTTATTCTACTTGAGCACGGGCGCTTAGCTCAGTTGGGAGAGCACATCCTTGACGTGGATGGGGTCATGGGTTCGAGTCCC
>CACYEP010000169.1 GCA_902773425.1 uncultured Erysipelotrichaceae bacterium
CACGCAGGTTGGGATCGCAGTTGATACAAAAGGTCCGGAAATCCGTCTCGGTGATATGGGAGACGGCGTGGAATTTGTGACCGGTGATACTGTTACCGTCACAAAAGAACCGATTGTCGGATCGAAGGAAGGGTTCCAGATCCAGTGCCCGGAACTTTTCAATGACGTGGAAATCGGAAGCCGGATCTTAATGGATGACGGCAAGATGTCCATGGAAGTGATTGAAAAAATGAAAACCGGTGAAATCAAATGCCGTATTCTGAATTCCGGATTGTTACGCACACGTAAGAGCGCTAACGTCCCCGGAGCCAGATTATCCATGCCGTTTATTTCCGAAAAGGATGAAGCGGATATCCGTTTCGCTGCGAAAAACGATGTAGATTTCATCTTCGCAAGCTTTGTCAGACGCGCGGATGATGTCATTCAAATCCGTAATCTTCTGCACGATGAGGATAACTACAACACGGAAATCATCGCTAAGATCGAAAACCAGGAAGGTTATGACAACCTTGATGAAATCCTGAAAGTTGCGGACGGCGTTATGGTCGCAAGAGGTGACCTCGGAGTTGAAGTCTCGTTCTCCGCAGTTCCGACCTATCAGAAATCCATTATTTCCCGCTGCAACTATGTAGGTAAGCCGGTCATCACCGCGACCCATATGCTGGAATCGATGATGCATAATCCGCGTCCGACCAGAGCGGAAGCGAGTGACGTTGCAAACGCAGTCATTGACGGTTCCGATGCGATTATGCTGTCGGGTGAAACCGCTGCCGGTGAGTATCCGGTCGAAGCCGTGAAAACCATGGCAGACATTGCGGAAAGAGCGGAATTATTGATTGATTACCGCAAATACATCAGTGTTTCCAGTTATCAGACTTCCCGCACTAAGAACGAAGCTATCGGTATCGCGATTGCGGAAAGCTGCCTTACTCTCGATAATGTTTCCTGCGTTATGGCATTTACCGAAACCGGCGGCACTCCGAAACGTATGTGCCGTTTCCGTCCGATGATGCCATTGATTGCGGCGACGAATTCAACCCGCACCGCACGTAAGATGTCCATTTATTGGGGCGTTTACCCGGAATTGGATTTCGATATCACCGACGCAGATCTTTACGATAATACGGCGCAGAGAATTGCCAAGAGACTGAATCTTCCGAAGGATTCTACGATGATCATGGTATCCGGCTGGCATGCGGGTCATGGTGATACCAACACCATGCGATTCCTCGACGTTGACTGATGATAGAAGAACCTTTCAAAGGTTCTTTTTTTGGTTTCAGGACTTGACACCAGTTGTGAGATTTACACATAGTATAATTAAAGCAGAAAAGGAGAAATTCATAATGAAGAAACTGTTTACGCCTATCAGTATTGGGAGTATTACCCTCAAGAATCGTTTTATTATGGCACCGATGGAAAACGGCATGGCCGGATTGGGAACCGGCGATGTTACCGACCGCATCTGCGAATTCTTTAAAGAGCGCGCAAGACACGGTGTTTCGATGATCATGCCCGGTTCAATCGGTGTTTCTCCGGAAGGAAGAGGCCTTCCGACACAGCTTTCCATGTGGGAAGACCGCCATATTGCTGAGCACAAGAAATTGGTTGATGCGGTGCATTCCGAAGGTGCTTTGATCGGCGCGCAGATTTATCATGCCGGCCGTCAGGCTTCCGAAGCTATCACCGGCCTGACTCCGCTCGCCCCGAGCGCGATTCCCTGCGGTCTTTTAGGAAATCATCCGAAAGAGATCACGCATGAAGAGATGGAAGAAGTAAAAAAGAAATTTGTGCGCGCGGCGGAAATTTCTATAGCTGCCGGATATGATCTTGTGGAAGTACACTTTGCGCACGGATATCTTCTGCATTCATTCATGAGCACGCATACGAATAAGCGTACGGATGAATACGGAGGTTCATTTGATAACCGTGTCAAATATCCGCTGGAAGTTCTGAAATCTGTCATTGACGTCTGCAAAGGAAAAGTTCCGGTGCAGATCCGTGTATCCGTGGATGAGTATGTCGAAGACGGAATGCATTTTGATGAAGTAAAGGAAGTCTGCCGCCGTTCCGAAGAACTGGGCGTAGATTCGATTTCTTTGTCTGCAGGATGCTATGATGCTGTAGAATATGCGATTCAGCCTATGTTTGTTCCTCAGGGATTCATTATTCCGTTTGCTGAAGAAATGAAAAAAACGGTTAATGTTCCGGTGATCGTTGCTGCTAGATTGAATAATGCCGATTTGGTTGAATCTGTTGTGGAAGAAGAAAAAGCGGATATCGTTGCAATCGGACGCGGTCTTATTGCGGACCCATTATTCATTGAAAAAATCCAAAATGACGATAAAGAGAATATCCGTTATTGCATTGCCTGCAATCAGGGATGCATTGACCGTGTATTGGGCGGTATGCCGGCTCATTGTATGGTAAATCCGGTTGCCGGTGAAGAAGCGGACCGTAAGTTAAAACCGGCTGCGGAAAATAAGACGGTTGCGGTTGTCGGAGGCGGTCCGGCAGGCATGCAGGCAGCATTAACTGCCGCAGAACGCGGATTCAAAGTAAATCTTTATACCAATGACGGATTAAAAGGCAAAATGGAAATCGTTGCAACTCCGCCGGAAAAAGACTCCTTCTTGATTTTTGAAAACTATCTGAAAGATCAGATAGCTAAAAAGGGAGTAAATGTTATAGAAAAGAATGTTGAGAAAGCGGAAGATGTGGAAGGGGATACGGTCATTTTGGCTACCGGCTCCAAACAGGCAATTCCGCCGATCAAAGGTGTCAACGGCGCAAATGTTGTTTTGGCGGAAGATGTATTAAACGGCGTAAAGACCGGCGATAAGGTTGTTGTAATCGGCGGCGGTTTGGTAGGTACGGAAACCTGTAAGTATCTTGGCAGCAAAGGAGTATCCTGCACATTGGTAGAAATGCTGGATTCCATCGCTAACGGTATCGGTGCGACTTTTGTCGGCCATATGTTCGCAAAACTCGCTGAATACGGTGTTACCGTCAAAACCGGCGTTAAAGTATCGGAGATCACGGAAAACTCCGTTGAACTGGAAGGTGAATCCCTGCCGTGCGATACGGTTGTTATCTCTACAGGATATCGTTCCGTGAATTCTCTGAAGGAAGAACTTGAAAAGAGATACCCGGTGTATGTGATCGGAGACGCCAATAAGCCGAGAAGAATCTTAGACGCTACCGAAGAAGCTTACTTAACCGTTAATAATCTGTAGGAATATGAAAGGGATGAACGAATTGTTCATCCCTTATTTTTTATTTGGAAATACCGAGACTGTTGAGCCAGTTTTGAATTTTGAAGGAACTGATATATCCGTTTAGAAGCATTCCTTCGCTGACCCGTACATTTTCTCCTATTACTTTTTCTATATCCTTGGAGCTTGATCCCATTCCGCTTCCTTTAGAGGTGGCGAAAGGGATAACGGTCTTTCCGGCGAAATCATTGTTTTCGGCAAAGGTAAGAATAATTTTCGGCGCCGTATCCCACCAAATCGGGAATCCCAGGAAAACCGTATCATATCCGGAAAGGTCGGTCTTTGGCTCTGCCAATCCCGGACGGCAGGCCGGATCAATCATTTCCAGCGCATTTCTGGAATGCGGATTGGACCAGTCCAGATCTTCTTTGGTGTAGGGTTCAGAAGGTTTGATCTCGTAAAGATCGGCATGTAAGATTTCCGCAAGATTTTTGGCGGTGTCGGCGGTTTCTCCGCTCGGAGAAAAATAAGCTACCAGAATATTCGGCATAAGTACTCCTTTTTTTCTATATTATCGCAGAAAAAAGAAGGCATGTCCTGAAAAATGTGCTAGAATAACGTCATATCCGATGATACGGAAAATAAACGGGGATACGGATTCAGAGAGAGCTTGATTGGTGAAAGGCTTACCCAAGACCGTTTAAAGACATCCGCTAGGTTTTTTTCTGAAAAGCAGTAGGAAAAAACGTATCCCGCGTTAAGGGTTAAGTTGTGCCGCAAGGCAAACTAAGGTGGTACCGCGCTATAAGGCGTCCTTAGACGGGACGCTTTTATTATTTTCAGGAGGTTCGAATGAAAAATTATCAAAACCCCAAAGGCACATATGATGTGAGTCCGGAGATGGCTGCGAAATACCAGCAGCTCGAGGGTACTCTGGAAAGTCTGGCGCATTTTTACGGATATGAAGAAATCCGTACTCCGATTTTTGAAGATACAGGTGTATTCAAGCGTGAAAATGATTCGTCCGACATGGTCAACAAGGAAATGTATACGTTCTCGATGAACGGAAAAGATTCCTTTACATTACGTCCGGAAGGAACCGCAGGAGTTGTGCGTTCCTACGTACAAAACAAGATGTACGCGAATGCGGATCAGCCGGTAAAGATGTATTACTACGGGCCGATGTTCCGTCATGAGCATCCGCAGAAAGGCAGATACCGTCAATTTGAACAATTCGGTATTGAATGCATCGGTGCGAAGAGTCCGATGCTGGATGCGGAAGGGATTGCGCTTGGTTATTCCATGATCAAGACCTTGGGTTTATCCAATGTCCGCGTACGTATCAATTCGCTCGGTGATGATGAATCCAGAAAGAATTACCGCGCGAAACTTACGGAGTATTTCCGTCCTCACGCAGAGGAATTATGCGCGGACTGCAAGAGAAGACTCGAACAGAATCCGCTTCGTATCCTGGATTGCAAGGTGGATGCGGACAATCCGGTCATGAAAGATGTTCCGCTGATCAGCGATTCGCTGAACGAACCGTCGAAAGAATACTTCCGGGAAGTTCTCGCGTGCCTGGACGCATTGGTTATTCCGTATGTGATTGATCCGAAGCTTGTCCGCGGTCTGGATTATTATACCGATACGGTATTTGAAGTTGAAAATATCACCGGAAAAGCCGGTGCGCAGGCAACCGTATTTGCGGGCGGACGTTATGATGGGTTGGTATCGTATTTCGGCGGACCGGAAGTTTCCGGGTTCGGATTCGCGATGGGAATGGAACGGCTGATTCTTTTAGCGGAAGATGAAGGCGTAAAGCTTGATGAAAAACCGAAGACCGATGTCTATGTCATGAGTCTTGGCAATGTCGGCACCAAACCGCTGGAATTAGCTACGGAAGCAAGAGCTTTAGGTTATATTACCGATTTCAACTATGCGCCGCGTTCCTTAAAGGCACAATTCAAGACCGTTGACCGTCTTGACGCAAAAATTACCGTAATTGCCGGTGAGAGTGAACTGGCAGAAGGCAAGGTTAATATTAAAAACAACCGCACCAAGGAACAGGTTACCGTATCCTTGGAAGATTATGCGGATACACTCGATGAAATGATGGAGGATATTTTGAATGAAACGGACAGTTTATAACGGAACTTTGCGCTTATCCGATGTAGGAAAAGAAGTTACCCTGATCGGCTGGGTCGCAAAGCGCAGAAATCTCGGTTCTTTAGTCTTTATTGATTTAAGAGACCATACCGGTATCGTACAGATCACTTTTGATGAAACGATGGCGGACAAAATCAAGGATGTACGCACGGAATACATTCTTCAGGTAAGCGGAACAGTCGCAAAAAAGGGTGTTCCGAATCCGAAACTGGAAACGGGCGAAGTGGAAGTCCTGGTGAAGGATGTCAAGATCATCAACCGCGCCGAAACCACACCGATCATCGTATCGGATGACGCAGACACGTTGGAAGACACCAAGCTGAAGTACCGTTATCTGGATCTTCGCACACCGCGTTTACAGAAGATCTTACGTATGCGCAATAAAGTTACCTGGGTTGCGCGTCAGTACCTGAACGGGGAAGGCTTCACGGAAATTGAAACCCCGATCTTATCGAATCCTACACCGGAAGGTGCCAGAGACTATTTAGTTCCGTCGCGTTTGAATCCGGGAAGTTTCTATGCACTTCCGCAGTCTCCGCAGATTTATAAACAGTTATGCATGGTGGCAGGTTTTGAAAAGTATTTCCAGATTGCGCGCTGTTTCCGTGATGAAGACTTACGTTCCGACCGTCAGCCGGAATTTACCCAGATTGATATCGAAATGAGCTTCATTGAAGAAGAAGATATCTGGGGGGTTGTCGAAAACCTGATGAAGAGAATCTTCAAGGAAATCAAGAACGTGGACCTCGAAGAACATTTCGTAAGAATTCCGTATGATACCTGCATGGAGAAATACGGATCCGATAAGCCGGATTTACGGTTTGATATGCCGTGCACGGATGTATCCTCTGTGTTTGCGAATACCGAATTTGAAGCATTCCGTAATATTTTGGCAGACAAGGGAATCATCAATGCCTTAAAAGTTGAAGGAAAAGCTGCGGAATATTCCCGCAAAAAGATCGAGGAACTTGAAAGGGAAGCGAAGAGCTTCGGCTGCAAGAGACTGTCTTATCTGAAACTGGAAAACGGCATGTATTCCGGAAATGTTGCGAAAGTTGTGTCTGACGCAGAAAAAGAAGCTTTGACGAAAGTGCTGGATGTTCATGACGGAGATATCGTATTCATCATTGCGGATGAAAAACGTGTTGCTCAGACTTCGCTCGGTGCCGTACGCAAGAAAGCTGCGCGTGATCTGAACATGATCAAACCGGGCTATAAGTTCTTATGGGTCACCGATTTCCCGATGTTTGAATATTCGAAGGAAGAAAACCGCTATGTCGCGGCGCATCATCCGTTCACCGCTCCGAATGCCGAAGATGTTGATAAGCTGATGACCGACCCGGAACATTGTTATTCCAGAGCGTATGACCTTGTCTTAAACGGATATGAATTATTATCCGGTTCGATCCGTATCCATGATCAGGATTTGCAGGAAAAGGTCTTTGAAGCTATCGGCATGACTAAGGAAGAAGCCTATGAAAAGTTCGGATTCTTCATTGACGCATTCCGTTACGGCACTCCGCCGCACGGAGGAGTAGGAATCGGTCTGGAACGCCTGGTGATGATTCTGGCGGATACCGAAAACATCCGCGATGTCGTCGCGTTCCCGAAAACAAATTCCGCAAGCGAACTGATGTCCGGTTCTCCGCATCCGGTACCGCTGAAATCTTTAAGCGATCTTCATATCGAAGTTTCAAAAGAAAACTGATAATCTTCCGTAAATATGGTATGATGAGTTTGCCAAGTGATTTATTTTATTTCCTACACTTGTGATAAGGGAGTCCGGATGTCGCTTCCTGGTGTCGAAAGCCTTCCAAAGAGTCGGGATCCTAAAGGGCAGCGCAGGACACCCACCTGTACTGATACAGGGAAATTATCATTGTCGCTTGGTCCCGGCGAAGCAATTCGCCGGGTTCATCGTTTATTACGGAATTGAAAAAAC
>CACYEP010000170.1 GCA_902773425.1 uncultured Erysipelotrichaceae bacterium
CGCTTTATGCGATCATGAAAGAAGAGCCGCTTCCGATGGGAATGCGTCCGACATCTTTGGAAACCAACGACAGCACTTATCCATGGATCACGGTGATCAATCCTGCGACAAAAGTGGAAGCCGTCGGTGTAGGCACGGAAGAGAATCTCTGGATCGATATTTTCCCGATGGACGGAGTTCCGGAGGATAAGGAGGCCGAGACGAGGCTTCACAATGAAGAACGCAGGTTATATGAAAACCATTACCGTTCCCGCTATCCGCTGATTAAGGGAAACGGCCTGATAAGGACGGCCGCGAAGTTCCCGCTTCAGGTATACCGTCATATTCTGGGGCCGGCGTATTACGCAAAGAAGATGTCCGCGCTGGCGCAGACATACGATTATAAAACGTCAAAGCGCGTAAACCAGTACGCGTATGACACAAGAATTATCCCGGCATATGACAAGTCGCTGCTGGAACCGGGAGTCATGAGGGAATTCGAAGGACATCTTTTCCGGTGCCCTACCGATCCCGAACAGGTATTATCCATTACCTACGGTGATTATATGACTTTACCGCCGGAAGACAGGCGCAAAGGAAATATCCTGAAGGCATGGATAATTGACGAAAACGCGAAATAATTGTTTAATGTATAGGAGTTTTTGGAGGAATTATCAATGTCTGAATCCGTAAAAAACGCAGAGAGGAAAGCTAAAACCGGATATATTCTGGCGATTGTGTTTGCTTTTGTATGCCTCGGCGTTTTAATTTACGCGTCATGGAGATTCTATAGTATCTTTTCAACCTTTAAAATGCTGCCGGTCAAATGGGGCGAATGGTTATTGACCGGACTGGCTGCTTTATGTTTCGTCCTGGGTGTATTTGTCATCTGGCCGAATATCAAAACGATGGGAAAACTGATCTGGGGAGTGATTTGCCTGATCTTTTCCACGGTTTTGTTCTTCGGATGCTGGTATTTGCCGCAGATCCGTTCCAGAGTGGAAATCATGTTTACGGAAGTGCCGACGGAAGGGGAACTGGAAGTCGCTTTCTTTGAACTGAAAAATCCGGAGACCGAAGCCGCGGATGCACTTCTTGAGAATGAAACGATCGATATCAAGTCCTACAAGGATAAGACGATTGCAGTCGTGCCCGGATTAGATAAAGAAAACGAGGATTACGCGCTGCTGTATCTTTCCCGCGCCATGGATACCGATCATGTGAATACCGTCATGATGGATGATCTGTGGGCCGCGGTGGATTCCTTCTACAATGGGGAAACCGACCTTCTGATGATCAACACGAGTTATATTCCGGTCATCAATAACGTAACCGAATACAGCGTGTTTGAAGAACGCACCAATCAAATCTACAGCGTAAAGAAAAAAATCCAGCTGATTGACAAGGGAACGGTCAGTGATATCACGCAGGAACCGTTTACCGTATTGATTGCGGGTACGGATGAAAACGGGGAAGTTACGCTGGGCGGAAGAACCGATGTTAATATTCTTGCGACGGTGAATCCGGTGACCAAACAGGTTGTCATTGCGACAACTCCGCGTGATTCCTGGATCCCGAATCCGGCATTGGCTTATACCAACGATAAGCTTACGCATATGGGTATTTTCGGCATGCAGAATACGATGAAAGCATTATCCGATCTGTATGAAACCGAAGTGAACCAATATGTACTGGTTAACTTTGATACATTTACCCGGATCATTGACCGCATCGGCGGTATCACCATCTACAATCCTTACGGATTTATGGCCGATTCGATTCCGGAGTATCAGGGGTATTTTGAAGAAGGCGAAATCTTCATGCGCTGGGGCGTGGAAGCTTTGGCTTATGTACGCGAACGGTATAACCTTCCTAACGGGGACTTTGACCGGAACATGCACCAACAGATTGTCTTGAAAGCTTTGATTCAGAAATTGACGTCTTTGGAATCCGTATCCAAGATCGATCAGATTTTGGAGGCGATGGAAGGCCAGTTCTTAACCACATTTACGATTGATGAAATCTATGCGTTCTGCCAGATGCAGCTGGATGATTTGGCGCATTGGAATATTCAGACATATTCTGTAACCGGCGGGTTCGGAATGGAATACTGCGCTGCGATGGGATATACCGATAAACTGTCGATTGTTTATCCGAACTATGAGGATGTTCAGAAGGTCCGTGACGCGATTGACCGTTGCGAAGCCGGCGAGATTCTCAGTGAGGAATAGAGGCGTTCAGCTATGAGTAAAATTTTGATGAGAATTGTCTATTTCGCGGTGCCGATGATCGTGTCTCTGTTCTTGGTGCCGTTTGTAAAACGTGTCGCATGGAAATACGGCATTTTCGCTGTGGAAAACGAGCGTACGGTGCACCACGGAAAGATTCCGCGCATCGGCGGAGTTGCGGTATATATCGCGTTTATTCTGGGATGTCTTCTGTTCGCAAGACCGATGACCAATTCCCTGCGCGCCATCCTGATCGGAGGAACCGTAGTGTTTGCCGGAGGTCTGATTGATGATATTTTCGATTTAAGACCGCGCTATAAGCTTTTATTCCAGATTGCCGGTGCTTTGATCGTTATGTTCCTGGGCAAAGTGGAACTTCTGGATATCAATCTGATTTTCGGACTGAAGATTCCGGCAGGTGTCATTACGCAGATCATTACGTTTGTCTGGCTGATCGGTATTACGAATGCCGTAAATTTGCTGGACGGCCTGGATGGATTATCCAGCGGATTCTGCATCATCGTATTAATTTCCCTGTGCTTGATTTCCAGCGCGGTGAACCGTCCGGAAATTATCCGGATCGCATTATTGCTGGCGGGTGCGGCGGCAGGATTCCTGGTGTTTAACTTCCACCCGGCATCCATCTTTATCGGTGACTGCGGGGCACAATTCCTCGGATTCACGATTGCGTCGATCTCGATTCAGGGCTTTAAGAGCGGAACCTTCATCACGATGCTGATTCCGATCATCTTACTGTTTATTCCGATCATGGACACCTTATCGGCGATGCTGCGGCGCAAACTCTCCGGTCACAAGATCTCGGAAGCCGACCAGAGTCATCTTCATCATGTTCTGATGAAAGGCTTTGGTTTGGGACAGACAGAAACCGTACTGCTGATTTACGCAATGACCGCGATGTTCGGAATCTGCGCGTATGTATGTGCCATCAATCCCGGAGTCGGTGTCTGGATTCTGGTTGTATTGATTTTGATGGCAGAACTTCTGATTGAAATCACCGGTATGATTTCGGATGATTACCACCCGATCTTAAGTTTGATCAAGGGAGTGATCCTTTTGACCAGAACGACCCAGGACCCCCATGAGGCCAAACAGAAGAAGTCCAAGAAATAAAGGAGCTCACTATGCACGAACTCAGTATTATCGTTCACGTCGCGAAGACGATTGATGAACTCGCAAAAGAAAACGAACTCACCAAGGTCGGAAAAGTCGTCCTGGAATGCGGTGAAGTCACCGGTGTTATTCCGGAGCTCATGTATGACTGCTGGAATTATTACCGCAAGAAATATCCGGTCATGGAAGAATCCGAAATGGTAATCGAAACGATTCCGGCGGTAACTTTCTGCGAAGACTGCAAGAAAACCTATCCGACTCTGCAATACGGGAAAACCTGTCCTCATTGCGGAAGCGAACACACATATTTAGTGTCCGGAAATGAATACAACATCAAAGAAATCGAGGCGGAGTAATGATCGGCCTCGATTTAGTTGATATGTCCCGGATTCACTTTGAAGAGTCCTTCGTGCGGAGAATCCTGACAGAAGAGGAGTACTCTGTATACGGAACGTTTACTTCCGAGAAACGCCGCAGGGAATATCTTGCGGGAAGATTTGCCTCCAAGGAAGCCATCTTTAAAGCGACCCAGGATCCCCATTATCTTCATTA
>CACYEP010000171.1 GCA_902773425.1 uncultured Erysipelotrichaceae bacterium
GGCTGCCCAAGAAGAACCGGAAGTACGCAATGAGGAACCGGTGTCCGCTGAAGATGTTCTGGAAGAATCCGAACGTCTTATGGAAGACGCGCAGAATCTGAACGCGGAGACTGAGGAGCTTCCGGAGCCTGAAACCGCTGAATTACCGCAAAGCGAAGCGGAAGAACCGGAGGAATTGCCGGAAGAAGAGCCGGCGGCTGTGCCGGAAGAAGCGGAAGCTGATGAAGAATTTGAAGCGACGGAAGATCGTGAAGAAGATTTCACCGAAGATGATTTCCATCCGGAAGAACTCGAACAGGAAAACGATGATCTCGGAGTTCAGATCGGGGATAATTTTTTAAGCCAGACGATCGATGAGGCGAAGCGCTACAGCATGTCCAAGGGCGAACGTTCGGCGCTTGATACAACTTCGGCAATCATTGCGGAATTAACGCAGGAACCGATGCCGGAACCGGAAGAATCCGGATCCCTCGCAGCTCCGGAAAACGCTCCGCAGATCGATGATTTGACCAAGCGTACGGATGCGGAAAGCACCGAACCGGAAGAATCCATGGAATTCAACGCTGATATTGATGCGTTATTAAACGGTGAACCGGAAGAGGTTGAACCGGCAGACCGCAAGATCATTACACTCGATGAACCGGCGCCGTTAGAAGTCAACGCTCCGGATCCAATCCCGGTTGAACCGGCGGAAGAAGAACCGGTAATCGAAGAAGAGCCGGAAGAAGAACCGGTGAATGAAACCGAACCGGCGGAAGAAGAAAAGCCGGAATATGATGATAAGAAAGAAGCGGAAGATATCAGTTCATTTTTGAACCATGAAGCGGAAGAAGCCATCCGTGACGATGATCTGGATAATAACTTCTTCAATGAAGAACCGGAAGAGGCGCCGGAACTTCTCTCAGCTTCCTATGTCAATGAACCGGCAGCTGAAGAAGAGCCGGAAGAAGAACCGGATAATACTGTCATGCATTCGGATCCGGGAGATACGATCGTTGTTGCGCCGATCAAGGATCAGACGCAATTGATCAATGATCTGACTGCGAAACTTGACCGTGAACACATCATGCGTGCGGATCTGGAAGAACAGACCAAACAGATGAAGATGGACATCGATGAACTCGGAGCGGATGTGAATACCGTTACCAAGTCGGTGCGCAAGGCGAATAAATTGCTGAACTTTGTCCTCGGCTTATTGATTTTCATCCTGTTTGCGCTGCTTGCCGCGTTTGCGTATCTGGCGCTCTCCGGCAGAGGAATTCTCGGCGGTGAGAGTTTCAACGATATCACCGAGAATGTATATATGTATCTTGCAGGAAATTACCTGTTGTGATATTTCAAAAAATACTATATAAAATGAAACGGATCCCTTTATACAGGATCCGTTTCTCCGAACTTGAATGAATTGAATGGCAGGTAGAACATTATGAAAAAGATAAATATTGCGATTGACGGACCGAGTGCTGCGGGAAAAGGCACAATTGCGGACAATCTGGCGGAAAAATTAGGATATATTCATTTGGACACGGGGGCGATGTACCGCTGTGTCGCTTTGGCGTGCATTCGCGAAAACGTACCGCTTAAAGATGAAGACAAGGTCATGGAAGTCATTAAAGAGGTAGAAATTGACCAGACCGCGGACGGACGCAGTTTCTTGGACGGAGAAGATGTCTCCGACGAAATCCGGCTGCCGGAAGTGTCCAAGGGTGCTTCGGATGTTTCTACGCTCCGCGCTGTACGGAAAGATCTGGTGCGCCGTCAGAAACATATGGCTAAGCGCAAGGGATTTATCCTGGACGGAAGAGATATCGGTACGGTTGTATTAAAGAATGCGGAACTGAAGATTTATCTGACCGCGTCCGTGGAAGTGCGTGCCATGCGCCGTTATAAACAGAACCTTGAAAAAGGAATCGAATGTGATTATGAAGAAATCGCGCGTCAGATCAGTGAGCGTGATTACCAGGATATCCATCGCAAAGAATCCCCTCTAATGAAGGCGGAAGACGCAGTGGAAGTGGATACTTCCGATTTATCGATTGAAGAAGTAACCGGAAAAGTATATGAATTGGCGATGGAGCGGATCGCGGGAGTGAATGAATGATTTGCGGTATTGCGGCAATTGTAGGAAGACCGAACGTCGGGAAATCGACCGTATTCAACCGCTTGATCGGAGATAGGGTTTCCATCGTTGAAGATACTCCCGGTGTTACCAGAGACCGGATTTACGGTAAGGCAGAATGGCTCACCAAGGAATTCCGGCTGATTGATACCGGCGGAATCCAGATCGAGGATCAGCCTTTCCAGAAGGAAATCCAGATGCAGGTGGAAATCGCCATCGATGAGGCAGACACCGTCATCTTTTTGGTGGACGGAAAATCCGGCTTGACCGATGACGATCTTTTCATTGCGAGAAAGCTTCAGGCCGGTAAGAAACCGGTCATTCTGGCTGTCAATAAAGTGGATGACTATTCCAAGATTGCGAATATCTACGAGTTTTATAAACTGGGATTCGGGGAACCGATGGCAATTTCCGGACAGCACGGAATCGGCATCGGAGATCTTTTAGACCGGCTGATGGAATCCTTCGAAAACATTGAGCACGAAGATTACGAAGGGAAGATCTCGTTTGCGGTAATCGGCGAGCCGAATGTCGGAAAGAGTTCCCTGATTAATGCGTTATTAAAGGAAGAACGCGCAATTGTCTCGGATATTGCGGGTACGACCCGTGATGCGGTTGACACGACCTTTACCCGTGACGGGCAGGATTATGTGGCGATCGATACTGCCGGCATCCGCCAAAGGGGAAGAATCTACGAAAAGGTAGAGAAGTATTCAATCCTGCGCGCGGAAAAGGCAATCGACCGTGCGGATGTTGTGCTGGTGGTTCTGGACGGAAATGAAGGAATCCGTGATCAGGATAAACATGTCGCCGGGCTGGCGCATGAAGCCGGCAAGGGCGTGATCCTGGTTTACAATAAATGGGATTTGATTGATAAAGATGAAAAAACGATGGAGAAGAAACGCAAGGAGATCCGCGCACAGCTGCCGTATCTGGATTACGCACCGGTGGTGTTTGTCAGCGCAAAGACCGGTCAGCGCGTTCAATCCATTTTCCCGTTGATTCATCAGGTCTATGACGGAGGGAAGAAGATGGTGGCGACTTCAGTGATCAATGAAGTTCTTGAAGAAGCGACCACAATTACACCTCCGCCTACTCATAAAGGAAGACGGCTTCGCATCAAATACGGAACACAGGTTGCGGTGCAGCCTCCGACCATTGTGTTATTCGTAAATGACTTGGAACTGCTGCACTTTTCTTATCAGAGATATTTGGAAAACCAGTTCCGCAATGCGTTCGGATACGACGGAAACCCGATCCGTATTATCGGGAGAGTAAAAGAATGAACGTTACAGTAATCGGTGCCGGCGCATGGGGAACTGCGCTTGCCCAGCAAGCGGCGTCCAACGGAAATGAGTGCGTGATCATCGGAAGAGATCCTGAAGTCATCCGCGCAATCAATACGCAGCATCGTAATCCGAAGTATTTTCCGGATACGGTTCTGGACTCCCGTGTTACCGGGAGTCTTTCCTATGACTGTCTGAAAGGCGCAGAAGCGGTGATTTTAGCGGTTCCGAGCCGTCAGATAGAAGAAGTTACGTTAACGGCAGACCGGTATGCAGACCGGCCGGTGATTTGGATCTGTGCCGCCAAAGGCTTTTTCCCGCATACCAAGGAGCGTATGAGCCAGGTGATCAAGCGCTGCGTAAGCAAAGATCATTGTGCGGGAATTGTGTCCCTGATCGGCCCGTCTTTTGCGGAAGAAGTCGTAAAGGGAGGACTGACAGCCATTGATGCGGTCTCCGAAGACCAAAACGCTGCAAGAACTGCGCAGTTACTGTTTTCGAATGAGACTTTCCGGGTGTATACCGGAAGCGATCTGATCGGTGCGGAAACTGCCTCCAGCATGAAAAATATTATTGCGATTGCTGCCGGCATGGCGGCGGGACGCGGATTGAGACATAATGCGCTGGCAGGATTAATTACCCGCGGTTTGGCGGAAATCACCCGGTTTGGAGCTGCGCTCGGAGGAAATCCGAAATCATTTTTGGGATTATCCGGAGTCGGAGATCTGGTGTTAACCTGCACCAGCAAACAATCCCGTAATTTTTCCGCGGGATATATGATCGGTAAAGAAGACAGCGCAGAGGGATTCTGGAAAAACAACCGGAAGACCGTCGAAGGCGTTTCAACATGTGAAGTCTTATACGGGTACGCAAAAGAACTCGGTGTGGAATTGCCGATTACCAACGAAATGTACGAAGTTTTATTCCGCGGTGCGAAGCCTTCGGAATCAATTGACCGGCTGATGCGCCGGGAGTTAAAGGCGGAAGAATGGAGTTCGAAAGAGTAGATACGGCGGGTTACCGCGAATACATGGACAAATATAAAATCGGGAGCCTTGCGGCAAAATTATTCTTCGCCGCAGGCTTTTCAGATGAACAAATCCTGGACATTACCGGAACGCCGTCCCTGGAGGATCAATCGGGCGATTTGACTCTTCGAAGAATCCGGGAGAGGATTCAAAAGGCTGCCCAGACCGGCGAAAAAGTGTTTATTGCCGGAGATTACGATACGGACGGGTTATGCGGGACGGCGATTTTAGTGCGTCTTTTAAACCGGCTGGGAATTCAAAACGGATACTATATTCCAAACCGTACCAACGAGGGATACGGATTAAACATGGAACGTACCGTGCAGGCAATTACCAAGGGATATACATTGTTCATCCTGGTAGATAACGGAGTCAAAGCCAAGGAGCCTTTGGCATATTGTAAGGCCAACGGGGTGGATACGATTGTTTTGGATCATCATACGATAGACGAAGAAGTCGCGTGCGATTATCTGTTTCATCCGGACATTGCCAAAGGGAAACGCAGCTGGTTATGCGGCGCAGGGTGTGCCTACGAAACCGCCAGGATGTTCGGATATGAAGACGATCCGGAGATGGTGATGCTGGCAATGACCGCAACCATAGGGGATATGATGGAACTGCGCGGGGAAAACCGTGCCATCGTGCGGAAAGGCTTGGCATGGATGAATTCACGTCCGATGCCGGCGCTGAAGGAATTGATCGTACGGAAGGATCCTCCGTACAACGAATCGGACATTGCATTCCAGATCGTTCCGAAACTTAACGCCGTCGGAAGGCTGGCGGAGGGCAATGAAACAAACCGCGTCGTTGAGTATCTTACCTCGGACGATCCCGCAAGGATTCATGCATTGGCAGGGAAATTGCTGGAAAAGAATACGGAGCGCAAAGATCTGACCGACCGCATGATCCGAAGCATCCGCCCGGAAGAACTGACGCAGGATTTCGTGTTTGTGTATCATGAAGATTTTAAGCCCGGAGTGGTCGGACTGGCAGCTGCACATATTTCTTCAGATCTGAAAAAACCGGTCGCGGTAGCAGGGAAGAAAGGCAATCAGGCGGTTGTCAGCGCAAGATGTCCGGATGGGCTTAATGTGATGGAACTGCTGGCACCGGTTTCGAATCTTTTCGATGCGTTCGGCGGACATCCGGGGGCGGCCGGTTTCTCCTTCTCCTTGGATAATCTGGAAACGGTCCGTGAATTTATCGGACAGTTATCGTGTAAAGCTCCGTCTTTGACAGAACCGTTCGTGATCCTTCAGGACAGTGATCTTTCCGGTGAGAATCTGGAAGAATTGTTCTCGTACCGTCCGTTCGGCATGGGGGCAAAGCTGCCGAAGGTCGGACTTGCCGGTCCGGCTGTAACGTCGGAAAGGGAACTCGGAAGACCGGAATTCAAGAAGTGGACCTTCTCCAACGGATTATCGGCATTAACTTTCGAAGCTTCCAAAATCACGGATGAAACCGGAACGGATCAGCCTCTTTATATAGGTCAATTGGATGAGGAATGGTTCAGGGGGAAGCGCAGTTATACGCTGCGGTTATCGAAAATCAAGAAATAGTGTTTTTTCTCGGAAATCCATAGAGTTCCAAAGGAAAAAGCATTATAATAGGAACGTTCAGGAGGTATCATTCTAATGGATTTAAAGAACTATATTGCGTCGATTCCGGATTACCCGATTAAAGGTGTTTTATTCAGAGATATTACTCCGTTAATGCAGGACGGCGAAGCATTTCATGAAGCGTGCCGTTTGTTGACTGAATATGCGGTGAAAATCGGTGCGGATGTAATTGTCGGACCGGAGTCCCGCGGTTTTATCTTCGGATGCCCGATTGCGTACAATCTTTCGATCGGTTTCGTACCGGTCCGTAAGCCGGGTAAACTTCCGCGTGAAACAATCAGCTGTGAATATGCGCTCGAATACGGCACAAATGTCCTTCATATGCACAAGGATGGTATCAAGCCGGGTCAGAAAGTATTAATCATTGATGACCTGTTGGCGACCGGCGGAACCGTCAAAGCGACAATCAATCTGGTTGAACAGTTAGGCGGCGAAGTTGTAGGCTGCGGATTCTGCATCGAATTGGTCGACCTGAAGGGCCGTGAAGCATTAAAGGGTTACGATGTATACGCTTTAATGGAATACGAAGGCGAATAATTTGGGCATCTTTTAAAAAAACGCTATAATAGAAAGCGAAGGAATACTTCGCTTTTCTTATTGCAAAGGAGTATCGCGTGAAAGATTTTACCGTTACGAATGACATGCTGTTCGAGGAAGGACAAAAGTACTTATCCGAGGAATCAATGGATTTGATTCGCCGGGCTTTTGATTTTGCCAAAGAGAAGCACGAAGGGCAGTTCCGTAAGAGCGGGGAGCCGTACTTGGTTCATGTAGTGGCTGTAGGCTACATCCTGGAGACATTGCGTTCAGGTCCTAAGACGGTAGCGGCAGGACTTTTGCACGATGTTATGGAAGACTGCGGCATTGAGCATGATGAGATGGTGGAGCGGTTCGGAAATGAGATCACGACACTGGTTGAGTCGGTCACCAAAATCGGCAGCCTTCAGTTCAAAGATGAAAAAGAATATCTGGCAGCGAATCACCGCAAGATCTTCATCGCGATGGCTAAAGACGTGCGTGTCATTCTGATCAAGCTGGTAGACCGTCTTCACAATATGCGTACATTGCAATATATGCCGCGCAACAAGCAAATCAAGATCGCATCGGAGACTTTGGAAGTATATGCGCCGATTGCGCATCGCTTAGGTATGAGCGAGATCAAGAATGAGCTCGAAGACCTCAGCTTCTTCTATTTGGAGCCGGAGGCTTATCATGAAATCGCCCATCTGGTGGAAGTCCGCAAGGATGAACGGAATGCGTTAGTGCAGAAGATGATCCATGAGATCAGTGAACTTTTGAATGAACATCATTTCCAGTTCCGCATTTTCGGACGCTCCAAGCATCTCTACAGCATTCATCGCAAGATGGTTACGAAGAACAAGCGCTTCGATGAAATTCTGGATCTTTATGCCATACGCATTATCACCAAGACCGAATTGAACTGTTACGAGATATTGGGTTACATTCACGCGAAATATCATCCGATTCCGGGACGCTTAAAAGATTATATTGCGATGCCTAAGATGAATATGTACCAGTCCCTTCATACCACGATCATGGCGGACGGGAATATTTTTGAGGTGCAGATCCGCACCGAACAGATGGACCGCATTGCGGAATTAGGCGTTGCGGCGCATTGGAGATACAAAGAAGGCATCAAGTACAATGCGCACGATGAACAAAAAGAAATCGAGCAGAAACTTGCGTGGTACCGCAATCTGACAACATTAACGGACGATGTGGACGAGTCCACGCCGGAAGATTATATGAATGTTCTTCAAAGAGATATCTTTGAAGCCAATGTATATGTAATGTCTCCGAAAGGAAGGGTCATCGATCTTCCGAACGGCTCTACGCCGATTGACTTTGCGTACCGTATTCATACCGATATCGGAAATTCCACGGTAGGAGCCATCGTCAACGGTTCTCTGGTGCCTTTGAACACGGTTTTGAAAACCGGCGATGTCGTCAACATCCGTACATCCAAGCAATCCAGCGGACCGAGCGAAGACTGGCTGAAGATTGTCAAGACAGCGCATGCGCGTAATAAAATCCGTGCGTTCCTGCAGAAAAAAGAAGAAGCGGAGCGCGAAGAGTATATTCAAAAGGGCGAACAGCTGCTGAAAGATGAATTGAAGCGCAGGGGAATGGATGAACATGAATACCTGGACAAGCAGCATCTGGAGCCTGTCTACCAGCATTTCAATCTGTCCGGATACGATGCGTTATTATACGGTCTCGGAATGAAATCCGTGTCACTGTCGCAGGTGGCGGAACGTTTATCCAAGAATAAGAATTCCTCCGGGGTCGGTCTGGATGTGGCAAACCTCGCGCGGTTCTTTAACCGCAAGAAGGCCAAAACCGTTTCCAATATCGGAGTTACCGTGGATGGAATCAGTACGATGATGGTCAGCTTCGCGGGCTGCTGCAACCCGGTTTACGGCGATGACATCGTCGGATTTATCACCAAGGGACAGGGTGTCAAAGTTCACCGCCGGGATTGCCCGAATGTCGCAGGGCAGGACCGCTTGATCAATGTGGAATGGGATGATACGGCCGAAAGCAAGACCTATGAAACCGAGCTGCTGCTGTCCGGTACGGACCGCAACTTCCTGATCAGCGATATCGTAACAATCATCAGTCAGTGCAAAGTCAGCCTGACCGGCATCAATTCCCAGGTCCTGGAAGATAAAATCACGGTATATATCAAACTCCGCGTCAGTGTTACTTCTCAGGCGGCCTTGACAAATTTGATCGCCAATCTGAAAAAGGTAACCAGTATTACCTCGGTAGACCGGATTATGCAGTAAGGAGTCTTTTATGTTCAAACGTCATTCTTTCTTTCTATTTTCATTTATTAAACTGTTTGCGGTGCTGATGATCACGGAAGTGCTCTTCCGCCGGATAAC
>CACYEP010000172.1 GCA_902773425.1 uncultured Erysipelotrichaceae bacterium
AAAGATTGTTACAATCTGATGCTGGATATTGAACCCCTGACACTGATCCGGCAGGGTCACGAAGATGTGTTTGATGTCGTATGGCCCGAAAAAGGGTCTTTCCCGATTGATCCGTCGGAGTCCTTTGATTACCGGGAAAACGGTTATCTGGTGTTCTCCAAATGGTATGAAGATCCCGATTACCGCGAAGAAGTGGTAATCCGCAAATATCCTTCCGGAGAAATCCTTGAAACGTTCCCCGGAACGATGATGACGATGCCTGACGGTCAGAAGTGGCTTTTGAAGGGAAAGAAGTAAGATGACCAATTTCTTCATGTATCTTTGCATCGCGGCTCTTGTGTTTATCGTGACCTACGTTTTGTCCAAACAGAGCCGGCGCTGAATCAAGCCGTAAACATCCTGACGGTATATCAGTTAAGAATCAGGCGCATAATGCGCCTTTTTCTATTTGGGAACGTTTTCAGGATTTCTGATGCCGGATCCGCGTTATAATCCCTCTGTAATAAAGGTGAAATTATGTTGTATCTGCTGCTTGCGACCGTCTCCAACGCATTATTATCCGTAGCGTTAAAAGTGATCCGTTCCGACCGGGGAAACCGGTTCGGTGTTATTTTGGGAAACTATCTGACCTGTATTCTGGTATCGCTGTTTGTGATTCCCGATAAGGGCAAAATCTTCTCATGTCATCCGGAAACCCTGTTGATCGGAGTGACCGGCGGGTTCTTCTTTGTGGCCGGCTTGGTGGCCATGCAATACAGCATTCCGAAGAACGGAGTCTCTTTGACAACCGCGTTCTCCAAGCTCGGATTGATTGTTTCGGTTGCTCTGAGCATCTTCTGGTTCGGGGAAATGCCGGGTGTTCTGCAGATTATCGGAATCGTATTCGTTATCATTGCCATGGTTTTGATCCATTCTGACAACGGTTCCTCCCAAACGGGGAAACTGTCTGCCGGATCATTGGTTTCCACGCTTCTATTCTGCGGCGGATCGGGCGCGATGGCGAAAGTCTATGAACAGTTCGGTGTGCGGGAAGAGGACGGTATCTACATGTTCTATGTGTTTTTTACAGCGGCGATCCTGACAATGATTCTTGCATATGCGGAATACCGTAAGACAGGAAAGAAGATCTTGTTATCCGAGCTTGCGGGAGGCATTGCGGTAGGAATTCCGAATTATTTCTCTTCGTATTTGCTGCTGAAGTCTTTGGTCGGATTGCCTGCGGTATTTGTTTATCCGACCTACAGCACCGGAGCCATCCTGATTGTAATTCTGATCAGCGCGGTATGTTTCAAGGAACGCCTGGAAAAACAGAGAGTGCTCGGAATCATTTGTATCCTGGCTGCCTTGGTTTTCCTGAATCTTCCGCATTAATTGAAATAAGAAAAAAACTGACGCCGGAATCTGTTATAATAGTCAAGGAAAACAGATCCGCGCCGTTTTTTTATGGCAAAACGGCGTACTGCAAGGAGAAAGATTATGGCAGACGAAATGAAAAACAACGGAACAGAAGAAGTAAACCGCAATTTCATCTACAACTTCATTGAAGAAGATATTGCTCCGGGAGGACAGTTTGAAGGTATGACCGTACATACCCGTTTCCCGCCGGAACCGAACGGATATCTGCACATCGGCCATTGCAAGGCATTGTGCATTGACTTCGGCATGGCAGAGAAATTCGGAGGCTTATGCAACCTCCGTATGGATGACACAAACCCGGCGAAGGAAGACACCGAATATGTCGACGCGATTCAGGAAGATATTCATTGGCTCGGATTTGACTGGGGTGACCGGTTGTTCTATGGATCCGATTACTTTGATAAGGACTATGAATACGCTGTGGAATTGATCAAGAAGGGATTGGCGTATGTTTGCGAATTAACGCCGGATCAATTCAAGGAATACCGCGGAGATACATCCACTCCCGCAAGAAGCCCGTACCGTGACCGTCCGGTGGAAGAAAACCTGCGCTTATTTGAAAAGATGCGCAACGGGGAAGTAGAGGAAGGAAAGATGACGTTACGCGCGAAGATCGACCTTGCGTCGGGCAACTTCAACATGCGTGACCCGGTCATTTACCGTATCCGCTATATCAATCATCACCGTCAGGGAACCAAGTGGTGCATCTTCCCGATGTACGATTTCGCGCATCCGATCCAGGACGCTCTGGAAGGCATTACGCATTCGCTTTGTTCGCTGGAATATGAAGATCACCGCCCGTTATACAACTGGGTCGTATCGAATGTTTCGATTCCTTATCATAAGCCGCGCCAGATTGAATTTGCGCGTTTGGGAATCGACCATACCGTTATGTCCAAACGTAAACTTCGCCAATTGGTGGAAGAAAAGTATGTTTCGGGCTGGGATGATCCGAGAATGCCGACCTTATGCGGATTAAGAAGACGCGGATACACTGCAAAATCGATCCGTAACTTCTGCGAACAGATCGGGGTTGCGAAGAGCGCCAATGTCATCGAGTTCGCGGAACTCGAAAGATGCCTGCGCGAAGATCTCAATGAGACCGCGCAAAGAACGATGGCAGTCATTCATCCGGTCAAACTCACGGTTACGAATTATCCGGAAGGAAAGTCTGAGACCTTCGAAGTCGAAAACAATCCGCTGCATCCGGAACAGGGAACCCATACGATTACCTTCAGCCGTCATCTTTGGATGGAGGAAGAAGATTTCCTGGAGATGCCGATTCCGAAATATAAGAGAATGTATCCGGGAAATGAAGTTCGCTTAAAAGGCGCGTATTTAGTGACCTGCACAGGATGCGTCAAGGATGAAAACGGCAAAGTCACCGAAGTTCTTTGCGAATACGATCCGGAATCCAGAGGAGGTAATCCGGCGGACGGACGCAAGGTCAAAGGCGCAACGATCCATTGGGTTGATATGGACAACTGCATGGATGCGGAAGTACGTGTCTATGACAATTTGTTCAGCGATCCGAATCCGGACGGACCGGACAAGAATTTCATAGAAGCCTTAAATCCGGACAGCTTAACGGTTTTACAGGGCTGCAAGGTGGAAAAATCCATGAAGGAAGTCGCGGAAGAATTTGACACAAGAGAGAACCGCACCGGCACCAACGCGCCGACCTTCCAGTTCATGCGCGTAGGGTTCTTCTGCCTTGACAACAAGGATTCCCGTGCGGATCACCTGGTGTTCAACCGCAGTGTTTCCTTAAAGGACGGATTCAAAAAATAACAGTTATGACCGTGCGCAAGTGCGGTCATTTTTCATAACAGGAGGGTGCCATGCGCATTTTATTTGTCGGAAACAGTCATACTTATTTCAACGATATGCCGGAAACCTTTGCGAAGATGTGCCGGAAGCTGACGGGAAAACGGCCGGAAGTGACGATGCTGGCGTATTCCGGAAAATCTTTGAAGTGGCA
Organism: uncultured Erysipelotrichaceae bacterium; assembly: GCA_902773425.1. GTDB lineage: Bacteria > Bacillota_I > Bacilli_A > Erysipelotrichales > Erysipelotrichaceae > RUG11872. Next base: position 3,398 of record CACYEP010000172.1, read on the forward strand.
TTCGGAGGAATACTTTTCATTGCGCTATGCGTTAATGTACGGGAAATTTGAGTATTGCGTGATCCAGCAGCAGGCGCATCCGTTTCCCGATCCCGAAGAAACCTATACATATGTAAAACGGATCACGGATTTGTGCTTCTCCAACAAGGTAACACCGGTTTTATTTATGACCTGGGCAAAGAAAGATGACCCGGAAGCATTTTATGAAATGAAGGAAGTATACCGTGACCTGACCGAGGAAACCGGTTCGCTTCTGGCTCCTGTCGGATATGCGTTTGATATCGTAAACCGTGAGTATCCGAAGATTGATCTTTATTGGAAAGACGGCGCGCACGCTTCGGCGTACGGCAGTTATCTTTCCGCTTTGATTTTCGCAATGATCGTAACGGGAAAACATGAATTGGCTTATCTTTCGGACGAAGGAATAGATTTCCGGTGTGATTTTGAAGGAGATCACGGGTTCCCCAAAGCGGAAGAGAAAAAGTTCCTCGCGAAGGTTCCGCTGGATCCGGCCAAGACGGAAATCCTGAAAAAGGTTGCGGGAAGGGTGCTCGGCATCAGAGAAAAAGAACTCCCGGAAAATCTGTAAAATCTAAGGTCCGGAAGTTATAATAGTTGCAGAAGAGAGCAGAAGTGTATGGAAGACAACAAAGTATTACAGGACGAATCCTCAAATAAAATATCCTATCCTTACGTATACGCCAAGTATGTTTCGGTCAGCGGTCCTCATGCGCACTTGTTTACCGAAGACGGCGAGCATTTTTTCACGATGAATGAAAAGCTGAAACAGGCTTATCCGGACGCGGAATTCGGAACATACATCTGGGCGCAGCGCAAGTTTGAAACTTCGATGTTTGCTTCCTGCATCTTCCCGAACACAAGTCCGTATTTCAGTTACCGTGCTTTTGCCTCGGCATACAACCCCTTGGATATTGTATCTTTGCCGGTGAAGTCGGCCGCTTCCAATGCGCTTTCGGTATTGATCGGACCTAACGCGTATCTGAATGTTCCGCGCAGCGAATTCGGAACCGCAATCGATTATTCCAGCTACAAGGAAGGAAAAATCTACAAGTTCCAGGTCGTCAGCATCCAGCAGAACGAAGGTAAGTTTGAAATCCGGATCCGTCCGGTTTCCGTGAATGAATTTGATAACGCGGCGGCATCGGCGTATTGGATTCCCTCGGAGGATGAAATTGAAAAACAGCTGGTGATTCCTTCGCAGACTCTTGCGAGACTGAAAACGGAATATTCCAACATACGCAAACTGGAGGAAGTCTTGGGCAAAGAGGTCAGCAATCCGAATCTTCGGGAATTTGTGATTGCGCGCTACAAGGAAGTACTGGCAGACCACACGCTGGTTTCGTATAAATCCGGCACCGGTTCCTACATCAACGTGGATTTAGGATTCAAGGATGTAAACGGAGTGCCGATGCATGCGGACCTGAAACGGAGCGGAGATTCCGGACCGTTCTATATGACCCAAATTGCGGCGGCTGATCCAAGCCGTGAGATGGAACGCTTTGTGTATGTGGATGATTGGAGCAAGGTCACCGAAGAACTATCGGCGCTTGCGCTTAAAGAGAATTGGAATTTCGTCAACGAGAAACGGGGAGCCGGATATCTTTTAAAACAGTATCTGCGCTTTAACTTCTATAAAGCAAGGCTGGACGGAGAAGTCTATGAAGAAGGCGATCACGCGGTATTCAATACCGGCTTGGTCGATCATCAGTATGACAGCATCTTCTGTTTACTGCGCCCTAACCGCAACCTCAATGATACCCATAAGCACAAATATGAGATCGGTTATTTCGCATGCCGCGGAAAAGGACAGAACGGTAAGGAACTTAACCGCTTGTTCGCAAAGTTCCCGAAGGCACCGGCTTATATCAATTCAGCACAATATCAGAACATCTACTTCGATACGGCGAAAGATTTATCCTGCGACTACGAACATATTCTGACGGACAACCTGAAGCGTCTTCCGTTCGAATATGTGACTCATTCGCTATCTTACGATGAAAAGATCCAGGAGTTTTTACGTGCCAAGGCTCCGTTTAAGGAATATGAAGAATATATCGTTGAGCGTCCGGAATTACTGAGGACACTTCAGAACGGATTGAAATCCGCGGTGGAAGATACGATCAAGCGCTGCGAATGGAACTACAAAACTGCCATTCCGATCTATTATTCCAAGACGAATTCAATCAGTCTTCTGCTTCCGTTGAGCTTGGTCGGGAGGAAGACAGATGCCGACTGTGCTTTGGTGATTGAACGGCTGGCAAACGGAAATTATCAGGGACAGACGATTCTTACGCTCGATATGGCATATCAGGACGCAAGACAGATTTGCCGCCCGGATTCCGATTGGCTGACGGTGGATGCGATTGAAGAAAGCGAAGAAAGCGAAGAAGGGGAATAGCCTGATTTCTCTCCAAAAATCTTACGAAAAAAGTTGTTGAAAAGTTGTTGACGAGGTTATCCCGGTTTGTTATAATGCAATAGCACGTCAGGAAAACCCCGATGGCTCTATGGTGAAGCGGCTTAACACATCGCCCTTTCACGGCGACATTCACGAGTTCGAATCTCGTTAGAGTCACCATTGT
>CACYEP010000173.1 GCA_902773425.1 uncultured Erysipelotrichaceae bacterium
AACACCGGCCGCGTTACCACCCGTCATCAGGGCGGCGGCGTCAAGAGACTGTACCGTATCATTGATTTCAAGAGAAATAAGGACGGCGTTCCGGCGAAAGTCGCAACGATCGAATACGATCCGAACCGTTCCGCAAATATCGCTCTGCTGAACTACGCAGACGGTGAAAAACGCTATATCATCGCTCCGAAGGATCTCAAGGTCGGCATGACTGTTGTATCCGGTGAGAAAGAAGATATCAAAGTCGGCAACTGCATGGAATTAAAGAACATCCCGGACGGAACTTATGTTCATAACGTTGAGTTAAAGCCGGGCAAGGGCGGACAGATCGCAAGATCCGCAGGCACCAGCGCGCAGACACTGGGCGCGGACGGCGATTACACCATCATCCGTCTTTCCAGCGGTGAAGTCCGCAAGATCGAATCCAACTGCCGCGCTACCATCGGTGTTGTCGGAAACGGCGACCACTCCCTGGTAAATATCGGTAAGGCAGGAAGAAACAGATGGAAGAACATCCGTCCGACAGTCCGCGGTTCGGTTATGAACCCGGTTGACCATCCGCACGGCGGCGGCGAAGGACGCGCTCCGATCGGACGCAAATCTCCGATGACCCCGTGGGGCAAGAAGGCTATGGGCGTGAAGACCAGACGCGCTAAGAATGCCAGCAGCAAGCTGATTATCCATCGCAAGAATGGTAAATAAGGGAGGATAAACAATGAGTCGTAGTGTTAAAAAAGGCCCGTTCTGTGACGAACACTTAATGAAAAAAGTTGACGCACTGAACGCATCCGGTAAAAAGGAAGTCATTAAGACATGGTCCCGCAGATCCGTTATCTTCCCGTCCTTCGTGGAACATACCTTCGCGGTATATAACGGAAAAGAACATGTACCGGTATATGTAACCGAAGACATGGTCGGTCATAAGCTGGGCGAATTCGTTCCGACCCGTCGTTTCGGCGGTCACGGCGGAGACGACAAGAAGATGGGCAAGTAGGAGGAGTAAACGGATATGGAAGCAAAAGCATATGCAAGAAACGTTCGCATCTCCCCGCGCAAAGTTCGTCTTCTGTTAGACAACATCCGCGGTAAGAACCTCAAAGAGGCGCAGGCGATCTGCCAGTTCAGCCGTGTACGCGCAGGCGTTCCGGTAGGCAAACTGTTAAAAAGCGCAGCGGCGAATGCGGTGAACAACCACAACATGGAAGAAGAAAATCTGTATGTCAAAGCCTGCTATGCAGACGAAGGCACAGTATTAAAGAGATGGATGCCGAGAGCTAAGGGAAGCGCTTCGCAGATCTTGAAGCGTTCCAGCCACATCACAGTCGTCCTCTCCGATGAGAAGAAAGGTTAGGAATAAGGAGGTAAATCATGGGTCATAAAGTAAGTCCTGTAGGAATGCGTGTCGGAATTATCCGTGACTGGGATTCCCGTTGGTACGCAGATAAGAATTATTCCGATTTATTACTGGAAGATATCAAAATCCGTAACTTCTTATTCGACACACTGAAAGGCGCGAGCGTATCCCGTATCGAGATCGAACGCACCGCTAAGCAGATCGAAATCATCGTCCGCACAGCTCGTCCGGGCGTTGTCATCGGTCCTAACGGCGAGAACATCGCCAATGTTAACAAAGAGTTAGCGAAACTTGTCGGCGGCGATAAGGCAGTTCATGTCAAAGTCGTTGAAATCGCAAATCCGGATTTGGATGCAATCTTGGTTGCGCAGAACATCGCGGAACAGCTCGAAGCACGTGCAAGTTTCCGCAGCGCGCAGAAGAAAGCAATCCAGCGTACGATGCGTTCCGGCGCGAAGGGTATCAAGACGAAGATTTCCGGCCGTTTAGGCGGAGCGGATATCGCGCGTTCCGAAGGATACAGCGAAGGTGTTGTACCGCTTCATACCTTACGTGCGGATATCGATTACGCACATGCGGAAGCAAAGACCACCTACGGCCGTCTGGGCGTTAAAGTCTGGATCTGCCGCGGTGAAGTAAAACGCGGTGAAATGGCGAAGGAGCCGGAAGCTCCGAAGTTCGCTCCGCGTGACCGTAAGTTCAACCGCCGTGACGACCGCCGCCCGAATAACCGCGGAAACCGCCGTCCGGCTACGAACACACCGGAAGCGATCGCAGCTGCAAAGACAGCGGCGACAGAAGCGAAGGATGGTGAATAGACTATGTTGATGCCGAAAAGAACAAAGTACAGAAGACCGCATCGCGTAAGCTATGAAGGCAAAACCAAAGCCGGCCGTTATGTAACAAACGGTGAATTCGGATTGGTCGCGATGGACGGTGCTTATATCGATTCCCGTCAGATCGAGGCAGCCCGTGTAGCGATGACTCGTTACATGAAGAGAGGCGGCCAGGTCTGGATCAATATCTTCCCGCATATGGCTCGCACCAAGAAGCCGTTGGAAGTACGTATGGGTTCCGGTAAAGGTTCCGTTGAAAACTGGGTCGCAGTCGTCAAACCGGGCAGAGTTATGTTCGAGGTTGGCGGAGTTGATGAAGCGGTCGCCAGAGAAGCGCTGCGTCTTGCGTCGGGCAAGTTACCGATCAAGTGCCGTTTCGTAAAGAAAGGTGAGGAGGATGATTTCAGATGATGAATATCAAAGAAATTCGTGAGAAATCCAACGAAGAATTAACCAAAGAAGTCTCTTCGTTAAAAGAAGAACTCTATACTCTTCATTTCCAGCAGGCTACCGGTCAGCTCGAAAATCCGATGAGAATGCGTGAAGTACGCAGAACCATCGCACGCATTAAGACAGTTCTCACCGAACGTTCCGGTGAGGCGAAATAAGGAGGAAAGAGATTATGGAAAGAAACAGTCGTAAAACCTACCGCGGTGTAGTTGTATCCGACAATATGGATAAGACCATCGTTGTAGAAGTCAGCACATCGAAGAATCATCCTCTTTATGGCAAACGTGTTAAGTATTCCAAGAAATTCCACGCGCATGATGAGAATAACGAAGCGAAGACCGGCGATACAGTTGTGATCGAGGAAACACGCCCGTTATCCGCTACCAAGCGTTTCCGCTTAGTGGAAGTTGTGGAAAAGGCAATCGTACTGTAAGGAGGAACTCGCATGATTCAGAATGAAACAAGATTAAAAGTTGCGGATAACTCCGGTGCGAAGGAATTACTTGTTATTCGCTGCTTGGGCGGTTCCCGCCGCAAGAGCGCGAACATCGGAGATATCGTTGTCTGCGCAGTGAAATCTGCTCAGCCGGACGGAACTGTTAAGGCAGGCGACGTTGTCAAGGCAGTTATCGTACGTACCGTTTACGGTGTAAGAAGAGACAACGGTTCTTACATCAAGTTCGACGATAATGCGGCAGTTATTATTAAAGATGACAAGACGCCGGTAGGAACCCGTATCTTCGGTCCTGTCGCGCGTGAACTCAGGGATGGCGATTATATGAAGATCCTGTCGCTGGCCCCGGAAGTTTGGTAGGAGGGTGCAAATATGAAAATTAAAACAGGCGATAAGGTTATGGTTATCACCGGTAAGTACAAAGGAACTGTCGGTGAAGTAACAAAAGCATTCCCGAAAGAGCACAAGGTCATCGTTGAAGGCGTTAACGTCTACAAGAAAGCGATGAAACCGAACCAGGCGAACCCGGATGGCGGCATGGTCGACATCCAGCTGCCGATTGACGTATCCAACGTTATGGCATATGACAGCAAGGCAAAGAAAGCAAGCCGTATCGGTTATACCCTTGAAAAGGGCAAGAAAGTCCGCGTCTACAAGAAGACAGGCGCGAAGTTGAAGTAGGAGGCTGTACATGAACCGTTTAAATCAGAAATACAATGAGACAATCATGAAGGATCTGATGGAAAAGTTCCATTACAGCTCCGTCATGGAATGCCCGAAAATCGTCAAGATCGTCATCAACATGGGCGTAGGCGATGCGAAGGACAATCCGAAAGCGTTAGAAGAAGCAGTTGCTGAATTAACGCAGATCTCCGGTCAGAAGCCGGTCATCACCAAAGCTAAGAAGTCCATCGCGAACTTCAAGATCCGTGAGAATATGTCGATCGGATGCAAAGTAACCTTACGGGGCGAAAGAATGTATGACTTCATGGACAAGCTGTTCAACATTTCCCTCCCGCGTGTACGTGACTTCCGCGGCGTCAGCAAAACGGCGTTCGACGGCAGAGGAAACTACACTCTGGGCGTGAAGGAACAGCTGATCTTCCCGGAAATCAACTACGATAAAGTAGCGATCGTCCGCGGAATGGATGTGGTATTCGTAACAACCGCGAAGACCAATGAAGAAGCAAAGGCACTGCTCGAAGCGTTAGGCATGCCTTTCGAAAAGTAGGAGGCTAAGAGAATGGCAAAAACCAGTCTTAAAGTAAAAGCATCCCGTCCGGCGAAGTATTCGACCCGTGAGTATACGAGATGTCAGAAATGCGGTCGTCCGCATTCCGTATTGAGAAAGTACAAACTGTGCCGTATCTGCTTCCGTGAACTGGCTTACAAGGGCCAGATCCCGGGCGTAAGAAAGGCCAGCTGGTAGAAGGAGGAACGTGAACATGATGGTAACAGATCCGATTGCTGATATGCTGACAAGAGTTCGCAATGCGGTTAGAGCAAAGCATGAAACAGTCGACATTCCGGCAAGCAAAGAAAAACTTCAGATTGCGGAAATCCTGAAAAAAGAAGGTTACATTGAAGGCTTCGAAGTTAAGGGCGAAGAAAAGAAAACAATCACCCTCACTCTGAAGTATGTCAAGAACGGTCAGGTTATCAGCGGCATCAAGCGTGTCAGCAAACCTGGCTTGAGAGTTTATGCACAGGCTGATAAGCTTCCGCGTGTATTAAACGGCTTAGGAATCGCCATCATCTCCACATCACGTGGACTGATGACCGACAAGGAAGCCAAGCAGCAGCACATTGGCGGTGAAGTTGTAGCTTACGTATGGTAATTGACTAGAAAGAGGTAAGCACAATGTCACGTATCGGTAATAAAGCGATTACCATTCCTGCCGGAGTAGAAGTG
>CACYEP010000174.1 GCA_902773425.1 uncultured Erysipelotrichaceae bacterium
AATCTGATTGCGGAGGATACACCGCTTGTCATCTTCATTCACGGGAAAGATGCGTTAGACCGCAACAGTACATCGGGAGTGATCCGCACATTCCGTGAATTAGCCTACGAGCTGGCGGATAACGGGATTTCTTCGGTAAGATATGACCGTTCGGTGCTGAATGATCCTTCGGCGGAGGACTCCGCGGAAAGGATCATGATGGAAGTGAAGGCGCTGATTTCAAAACTTCGCAAAGACGGAGTATTGAACGGGCAGCCGGTGACGTTATTCGGATATGGGCTCGGAGGATATCTTCTTCCGTATATCGCGCAGAACGCGGAAGCGTCCAAGTATGTGATTGCATGCTCGCCGGCAAGAGACTATGCGAGATGCGTCAAAGAAGAACAGGACTTCCTGATTGATGCGGACGCGTCCTACAGTGAGGCAGTGCGTCAGCAGCGTCATGAACAGGCGGCGGCTTCCCTGGAGATTATCGAAGATGAAGAATTGCTGGAGAATTACGAATATAAATTATTCGGATATACCAAGGAATTCTGGAAGTTTATCGATGCGTATGATGCGTTAGGAACGGCAGGAAACATTAAGAGACCTGTGATGATCGTCGGCGGGTCCAATGATTACTCGGTGTCTCATGTGCAGTTTAATCTTTGGCAGACAGAGTTCCAGGCAGCCCAGAATGTGTCATTGAAATTCTACAAGGATATGGACCATTGGTTCATTGTGCGCCAGGAAGAGTCCAAACCGGAAGATGTCCTGACAGAAGGAGACATCTCCAGAGCATTTATGAAAGATTTGGTTGAATGTATCCGTGCTTGATTGCGGATGATATAGGAAAGGGAGATTTATTATGGAGATTATTGTTGATACTGCGAATCTTGAACAAATCAAAGAAGCTTGCGAGTACTTCCCGTTAGCGGGGGTTACCTGCAATCCGTCGATCGTGAAGAAGTCGGCTGCGCCGGAGAACTTCTACGATCATGTGCGTAAAATGCGTGAAATCATCGGAAAAGACCGTTCCCTGCATGTACAGGTTGTCGGCCTTGACAGCGATACACAGATTAAGGAAGCGCACCGTCTTTTAGAAGAAGTTGATAAAGACGTATATGTAAAAGTTCCGGTAACCTATGAAGGTTTAAAGACGATGAAGAAGTTAAAAGCGGAAGGCATTCATGTAACAGCGACAGCGGTTTATGACACCATGCAGGCATACTATGCGTTAGCGGCTGGCGTTGATTACATCGCGTTATATGTGAACCGTATGACCACTTTCGGAACCGATCCGAACATCCTGATTCAGGACGTTCAGAACAAGATCGAACGCGAAGGACTGGATACCAAGCTGGTAGCGGCAGGCTTCCACAGCACCGGTCAGATCCGTGAAGCGTTCAACTACGGATGCGAATCGATTACGGCTCCGCTGGATCTTTTAAAAGCTACATTCACCAATGAAAATATCAATAAAGCGATTGATACGTTCAAAAAAGATTGGGAATCTATGTACGGAGAGGGTGCAACTCTTCTGAACCTGTAGTATAATGTAGTTTCCACTCGGAAGAGTGATCCTATGACTCGAATCGAAATGAATTCTTAATATGTTTTTGTGTGCTTCAGTCATACAATAAGATACAGGCTGTAAAAGGTCTGACCAGGGGGGAAGTAAAAATGAATATTCAAAGTCTCTTTTTGCCCGGAGCAGAGGGCGGGGCAGAAAGAACGCTGTCTTTCCTGTTTGACGGAACCGTCGAAGAATATGCGGCGCTTCCGGATGCAAACAAGGAAGTTCTCAGCGTAGTTTGTGCGCAGGAAAAACCGGCAGTTCCGCTTCGGATCGTAACCGGTCTGAAGTTCGATATTACCAAAAATGTAACCAGCCAAATCATCCACTACAAGGATGCGTTTAAGCTGGAAAACCCGGCCTTGACCGTGCCGTATATGGTGTACGGGAAGAAAGGTGAAGAAGAATTCGCGATGATCCTGGTCCCGGAATGTGAAGCCGGATACCTTTATGCGAAGGCTTTATACTATTGTCTGACCGAAAAGGAAGGAACGTTCGATAACTATATGAACAACATCGTATCGTTCTATCTGGACCCGGATCATATCGAAGAAGTAAAGAAGTCGGTTCAGGATGTTATATCCGGGAACACAAGTTTCGGATGGATTCAAAGATACTACGATAAGATTTATATCGGGCGCATGGATCATTTGAAGGAACTCTGCGTCGCGGAAAGCAAGCGTGTGTTCAGGCATGCGGAAGAACTGCTGGAAACCGAGGAAGAACGCAAGCCGGTAATCACCGATGCGATCGTCCGCTGTTATCTTTTAAAGAAGTGCATGTACGTGCATTACATGAAGGCGAAGAACCTGTTAAACGGAAGATACGGAGGAGACATCAAGCTGCAGAGAACGGCCGCCAAGGAAGCGGCAAACGCGGTTCCGTTTGTGTCCTACTCGGAACTTTGGAGATACCGTGAGGCAATCGAAAACGCACCGAAGGTAACTACTTCCGAAGAGATTGCCGTAGAAGGATCGGACGAGAAAGCGGAATCTCCGGAAGAATTCGCAAAACGTGTTTTGGGTATCGAGGAATAACTATGTAAACAGTCAGTGCAATGCGCCGGCTGTTTTTTTATGCGTGAAAGACTTCTGTTTGAAAAGTATGTCGTGTTACAATGTAGGCAGGAAAAACAGTTTCAATATCATACAATCGAGCACATAACACACAATGAATGAAGGAGGTCTTTATGCGCGTAGGAACTGTCAGGGAAATTAAAAATAATGAATATCGTGTCGGTTTGACGCCGGATAATGTCCGGGCGTATGTCAAGGCAGGCCATACAGTATTTATCGAAAAAGGAGCCGGTGCCGGTTCCGGATTTGATGATCTCGAGTATCATCTCGCAGGCGCAAAACTGTTGGACAGCGCGAAGGAAGTATGGGATTCGTGCGATATGATGGTAAAGGTCAAGGAACCCTTGCCGGAAGAGTACGGATACTTCCATGAAGGACTGATCTTATTTACGTATCTTCATCTTGCGGCAGACAGAGCTCAGACGGACGCGCTGTTAAAGGGCAAGATTCAGGGCGTCGCGTATGAGACCCTGATTGAAACAGACGGCTCGATTCCGTTATTGGTGCCGATGAGCCAGATTGCCGGAAGGTTATCCGTGCAGGAAGGCGCGAAGTACTTGGAAAAAATCTTCGGCGGCTCGGGTGTGTTATTGTCCGGTGTTCCGGGAACGCCGAAAGCGAATGTCGTCATTTTAGGCGGAGGAACCGTCGGGACCAATGCTTGTACGATTGCGGTCGGCATGGGCGCGAATGTCACGATTCTTGACATCAACCTCAAGCGTCTGGAATACCTGGATCATCTGTTCGGATCCAGAATTCAGACCTTGGTGTCCAATGACGCGAATATTGAAACAGCCGTCAGAAACGCGGATCTCGTAATCGGTTCGGTATTGATTCCGGGGAAGGCGGCGCCGAAATTATTCAAGAAGGAATACTTGAAGGAAATGCGTCCGGGATCGGTATTTGTGGATGTGGCGGTAGACCAGGGCGGATGCGGAGAAACGACCCATATGACTAAGCACGATGATCCGATCTACATCGTAGACGGGATTGTCCATTACTGTGTCGGAAATATGCCGGGGGCAGTGCCGAGAACGTCTACGATCGCCTTAACAAGCGCTACATTACGTTACGGTTTAATGATTGCGAAGTACGGATTGAAAAAAGCATGTGAGATTCATCCGCCGGTTTATTCCGCGATTAACACGTATAACGGAAAACTGACCTGCAAGGCGGTTGCGGACAGTTTC
>CACYEP010000175.1 GCA_902773425.1 uncultured Erysipelotrichaceae bacterium
CCTGTAACTTCCAGATGGAATACGTCATCGCTTCGCCGGTCGCATTGGAAATCATGACGCCGTTTCCGCGCTCATTGATTTCGCCCTTGTACGGTTCGTAATCCTTGTAGCGGCGTATCATCGTGCCTTCCCCATGCGTATCGTTGATGAATTCGGAATTGTAGCCGATCAAGCCTCTGGTCGGAACTTCAAACATCATCTTCACATACGATCCGTCATCATCCATGTCGACCATCAAGCCCTGACGGATCGATAACTTCTGAATGACAGTTCCGGAATACTCCGTCGGGCAGCTTACGATCACCGATTCAATCGGTTCGCACTTCTTTCCGTCGATATTCTTGATGATGACCTGAGGACGGCTTACCGCAAGCTCATATCCTTCACGGCGCATCTGTTCGATCAATACGGTGATATGAAGTTCGCCTCTTCCGGAAACCTTGAAGGTATCCGTGGTCTCGGTCTCTTCAACTTTTAAGCCGACGTTGACTTCGAGTTCCTTTGCCAGACGTTCGCGGATATTGCGCGATGTGACAAACTTACCGGATCTTCCCGCAAACGGAGACGTATTGACCATAAAGTTCATGGACAGTGTCGGCTCCTCAATCGGAATCATCGGCATCGCATTCGGCTTATCCGGCGGGCATAACGTTTCTCCGATCGTAATATCCGGTATACCGGCAATCAATACGATTTCACCGCTCTGTGCTTCCTTGACCGGAATACGGCTCATTCCCTTATAAACATATAATTGGGATACAGTTCCCTGGGATACCAGTCCGTCATAACGGCAGATCGATACCTTGTCGCCTAAATGCAAGGTCCCGCGGTATACACGTCCGATGCCCTCACGTCCGATATAATCATCATACGCCAGGGAACAAACCTGCATCTGTAACGGTTCGTTATCGAAATCAGGATATTCCTTGCAATGGCGGATAATCGTCTCAAACAGCGGAACGATTCCGTTATTCGGATCGGTAATACGTTCCTTTACGATGCCTTCTCTGGCGATACCGTAGAGAATCGGGAAATCCAGCTGTTCGTCCGTCGCGTTTAATTCCAGGAATAATTCATATACCAGATCCACGACTTCGATCGCACGCTGGTCTTTCTTATCGATCTTGTTGATCAATAAGATCGGGCGTAAGCCGAGTTCGAGGGATTTCTGTAATACATAACGGGTCTGCGGCATCGGTCCTTCGGACGCATCCACCAGAAGAATTACCGTATCCACCGTACGGATGATCCGTTCGACTTCACTCGAGAAATCCGCGTGACCCGGAGTATCCACGATGTTGATCTTATAATCTTTGTACTGCACCGAACAGTTCTTGGAATAAATCGTAATTCCCCGTTCACGTTCCAGCGCGTTGGAGTCCATTACGCAGTCGACAACTTTCTCGCCTTCACGGAAAACACCCGACTGTTTCAAGAAAGCGTCCACCAATGTGGACTTGCCGGCGTCTACGTGTGCGATGACTGCGATGTTGATAATCTTCTGATGTTCCATACCGTATCCCTCATTTTTTACCGAACTATTTTATCACAACAATATCACAGTCACAATCTCTTTTCTTTCCAGCCGCAACCGCTTTTCCTAATCTAATTCCTGTTCTGCCGCTGATTGATCCATTTGATCTGACGGCTTTTCAGCGCAAATCTAACACATGTCTCTGCACGTTATTCTTTCTCGCGTAATTCCGGGATATGATTCTTCTCGGTATATTCTGTGAATTCTCTATATATTTCTTCCGTATAGCGGATAAATGTCATAGGGAATGTCTCGGGATCGTAGATTCCATAATGGTGTTGCAAGCCAAATTCCGGCGACGTCAATTTTATTCGCTCCGTAAAAATATTTCATCTCAGCATAGACGGGCTGCCCCCGTTCCTCCTCTATAACTGCTGAAGTGGGTTTCCATCCTCATCATATATATCTGTAAATGGAATCCCGTGTGCTTCTGCAAACTTTTTGAATTCTTCGACACGAAGATACGTACCCTTGATCAAAAGGTTATCACGCCCATGATACAAAAAGTTCTTACGCATTTCTATATATGGTTTCTCCAATCGGTTTGACGTATCCACCATTATGTACGCACCAACGATATTTATGCGTCTTCTTCTTTGTTCGATGGCACCGAGAACTATCGCGATTTTTTTGATCTCTTCTGCCTTATAGACAGTTACACTTCCTCCTTGTTTCAAAAGAACTGCGTCTTTCTGCAATTCAAACGAGTCATTTTGGCGGAGTAAATACCTGAATACCAGTATGAATGAAACACAGACTAATTCTTTTGTATTGCTAATAAAACTGCTCTATGAAGTTTTGCAAAAACCCAAACAGGTAAATCTCCATTTCTTATTCCTCACGTAATTCCGGGATATGATTTTTCTCCGCATATTCCTTGAATTCTTTATATCTTTCCTCTGTATACTGAATAAGCGTCCTAGGGCACGTTTTTGGGATATATACCTCGTCAAATTGTTTCAATACCGGTATCTCTTTGGTTTTGTATACACAGATATACTTATTCCTGCTGTTATAGTAATGATACACTCCCCACGATTTATATTCAGTCCATTCCGTCAAATGGTTTTTGAACCACACTTGCTCCGTGATTCCCGCGTCAGACAATTCGTACGATCGCAGTGAAAAGCCGATTAGGACTAGCAGTCCCACATCCAAAGCAATACATAGACAGTACAAGATTTTTGATATTACATCTTTTTTTCCCAACTCGTCCCCAAGGAAAAAGTAGCCCACCATAAAAACAATCCAACCAATATAAATGGCTAAAAATATCAAAACAGACAGTGTCGGTTTCTTTGTTTTTGTATTTGCATATTTCATAACGCTCACCCGCCAATGCTTTTTCATCGACATTCACATTCAACCATTTACCGTATCAAATCAATGCTCCGTATTGCTTTCCTTTTCCGTCCTTAGTCAGTTGTTTTATCCCATATAAATCGGCAAACTTTTTTGTTTCTTTGTACCGTTCTTCCGTATAGGAAAACTGCACTACTTTTTTTCTGTGAACCAAATACTGATGACCGGGATATAGAGGAATATCTGTTGATAAAATCAGCGATATTACAGGGCCTCCCGGTTTATAACGACTATTAACATCCGAAAAAACACCCCAATATTTGATTTCATTCCAGGCTGTTTTCTTTTTAAAAAACAACAATATTTCTTCAACACCATCATCTGTCAATTGGTATTTCCGATGCATTAATATCGATAAAGAAACACAAAAAACCAGAACTGGAAATGAAACAGCATTTAGAAGCGGATCTTCAAATGATTGAGGATATTCCGATACAAAATAAACACTTAACCCTATGACAGGAAAAAGAAAGATAATTGTAAGGCACCAACATATGATGCATCCCCATCGATTAGTCCACATTGAATATTTCATCTCAGCATAGCACGAGAAATCCCCATGCCCTCTCCTTTAAAATGATTAGTACTGTTCAATCGGTTAGTTGGAGCACAAATTTGCTTCTCATGCTTCTGATAACGCCTATCCAATCCAGTTTGAATTCCAGCGTCAACCAATTCATCTGCTCCTCCCCAAACAGCATTTTGAATAACTTTTTCTACCTCCTATCTATCATTTCCTTGACTTTACTGTCAAGGAGGTTTCGATAATAATTTCATTATTACTAAAAAATAGCGCTTCATTAAGCGCTATTCACATCTGCTGTCGGTTTGGTCCTCCTTGGAAACAGACCACTCTTTGAATCTTGATTTCTCCGTCCTCGATATCGACAATCGCATAAGACGGTTCCCTTCCGTCCCGGTTATGCCAACAGGAACCGGGATTTAATACTCTGACTCCGTCTGCTTCCGAATCATCGTACATGTGCGTATGGCCGTATAACGCCAATGCACAGCCGTATTCCTTGGCCTTGCGCACTAATGCCTTTCGTGCCGGATATCCGTACAATTTGTGGGAATGACACATGTAAATCTTGATGCCTCCGAAGTGTAATACTCTTTCATACGGAGCGTTCGAGAAGTAATCGTTATTCCCTTTCACCAAGACAAGCTCGGGATGGTAATTCTCCGGAGAAGATAAATCTCCGCAATGAAGATACGCGTCCGCGTCCGGATTTTCCAGGATGATGGAATCCACCGCATCATCATCCCCGTGGGAATCCGACATAACTACCAGACGGGTTTTCATATTCCCTTGACCTCAACATCTTCATGAAATAACTTAAAGATCTGCCAGGAAGTTAACCGCGGATTTCCCGTTGTGTACACCTCCAGGGAAGGATTTTCGTCCTGATGAAATGAGACCGTCTTTTCGATCGCGTCATTCGGATCATACTGTTTGACCGGTAAGGCTTTTTTGATTTCCTTGGAAACAAGCGGATAATGCGTGCATCCCAACAATACCGCATCGGCTTTCCCCTGATAGTCCGCAAGGTATCCTTTGAGGAGGTCTTCAATCTCTTTGGAAGAGGCTCCGGATTCAATCAGCGGCACCAATTCCTTCGGCGCAACCGGATATACTTTTCTTCCCGGGAAGATTCCTTTGAGGCCGTTTTCATATTTCATACTGCGGGTCGTTGCCGCGGTTGCCAAAACCACGATGCCTTTGTAACGTTTTTTCTTCAGTTCTTCCAGCGTCGCGCTGATGATATTGTAAAGCTTCATATCCGGGAATTCTTTCTGAAGTTCATCCAGCACTGTCGAACATACGGTGTTGCAGGCGACAATGACTTCATGAATTCCGCGTTCTTTAAACCACTTGATATTGCGATACGCAATCTCATAGATTTCGTCTCTTGTTTTATCTCCGTACGGAGCGTTTTTCTGATCGGCGAGCACAATAAACGATGTTTCCGGGTGTTTCTCCCTTAATGTGAAACATGTCTTTAATCCGCCTAAACCTGAATCAACGATTCCAATCATACTTCCACCTCGGGCTTTTCGATTATACTACTTCCTTTGTCCGGATGGAAATATTTATATACTTCGGAAGCGGTCTTGGCATCCAGCACGGTGCGCAAAGTGATTTCATCCGCGTTTTGAATCGCCTCAAAAGATCCGAGATGATCATACAGAAGCTGTTTCTTCTTGGGACCGATTCCCTTGATATCATCCAATTCCGATCCTACCAGCGCCTTGGAACGCAGATCCCTGTGATAACTGATGGCGAAACGGTGGACTTCATCCTGCATGCGGGTAATTAAGAAGAACAATTCTTCTTCCGGATCAATCGGCAGAATTTCCCCCTTCAGGTTCATTAAGGAAGCCGTGCGGTGATGATCATCTTTGACCGCGCCCAAAACCGTGATTTTATCAATCAATCCCAAGGATGTCAGCACATCTTCCGCGGCCTTGATCTGGTTGTAGCCGCCGTCTACCATCAAAATATCCGGCATGGGCTTGTTCTCGGTCAGAAGACGGAAATATCTCCGGTAAATGACTTCTTTCATGTTCGCCAAATCGTCTGCCCCGGAATGGACACGGTACTTCCTGTAGGAAGATTTATCCGGGATTCCGTCCATGTATACAACCAGTCCGGCTACCGCGTTGGTTCCCGAAATATGCGAGTTATCGAACATTTCGATCATATGCGTATCTTTTCCGCCGATCAGTTCCGATAAGCGCGCCAACGCTTTTTCTTCCTTCATCAGTTTAGTCTGCATGACTTCAAACTGTTGTTCGAGCTTGGTGCGGGCATTGTTTTTGGCCAAATCAACCAATTTCTTATATCTTCCTTTTTGCGGAATCCGGACTTTTCCGTCATACATCTCCAAGATCGGATCCTCCGCCATTTCTTCCGGAAGCAGAACCTCC
>CACYEP010000176.1 GCA_902773425.1 uncultured Erysipelotrichaceae bacterium
AATCTATGCGCAGAATGCAGCGGAATTTCTGAAGGACGTAAATCAATAATCCGGAAATTATATGGAAGGGAGCACGGATACCGGAGCTCTCTTTTTTCGTTCCGGGCGGGTGTTGACGAAACTGAAAGAATGATTATAATAGACAGTGTTAGCACTTGAATCGTTAGAGTGCCAAAATAATTGGAGGTTTATATGTTACAGCCATTGTATGGAAATGTATTATTGGAAAAACAGAAAGAAGAATCCAAAACTGCGACCGGAATTATCCTGAAAGAAGAAAAGGAAAAACCGTCGCTGGCGAAGGTTCTGGCCGTCGGCGAAGGTCATTATGAAGACGGCAAACTGGTTCCGTTAAAAGTCAAGGAAGGCGACACCGTCGTATTCAAGAAGTACAGCGGAACCGAATTCACCTATGAAAAGAAAGATTATCTGATCGTAGATGAAAAGGATATTTTGGCAATCATTAAATAACAGAAAGACAGGAAGATAAGTATGGCAAAGGATATTAAATTCGGAAATGATGCGCGTGAAGCGATGTTGCGCGGCGTCGACAAACTGGCGGATACCGTCAAGGTCACATTAGGCCCGAAAGGAAGAAACGTTGTATTGGAACGTTCTTACGGTTCCCCGCTGATCGTCAATGACGGCGTATCGATTGCGAAAGAAATCGAATTAAAAGACAAATATGAAAACATGGGCGCGAAACTGATTTACGAAGTCGCGAACAAGACCAACGACAATGCGGGTGACGGAACTACGACCGCAACGTTATTGGCACAGACCATGATTCATGAAGGAAAACGCGCGATTGACCGCGGATCCAATCCGGTGCTGCTGAAACAGGGGATGGATGAGGCAACCGCCAAAGTTGTAGACCTTTTAATGAAGAAGACCAAGAAGGTTTCCACCAACGATGAAATTGAATCGGTTGCGGAAATTTCGGCACAGTCCAAGGAAATCGGCGAAATCATTGCGAAGGCAATGGAAGAAGTCGGCAAGGACGGTGTCATCAAAGTAGATGAAGCGAAGGGCTTCGAAACTGTTCTGAAGCATTCCGAAGGTCTGGAATATTCGAAGGGTTATGTTTCTCCGTATATGGTTTCCGACAGAGAATCGATGGAAGTCAATATGGATGATCCGCTGATCCTGGTTACCGACCAGAAGATCACGACGATTGATGCGATCCTGCCGTTATTGAACCAGATCGTAGAATCTCACAGATCGTTATTGATCATCGCGGATGATATCGACAACGACGTTATCAGCACCTTGGTTGTCAATAAGCTGCGCGGTGTATTCAATGTTGTTGCGACAAAGGCTCCGGGCTACGGCGATTCCCAGAAGGAACAGTTACAGGATATCGCGTTGATCACCAGAGCGCGTTTCATCTCCAAAGACTTACAGATGAAGCTGGAAGAAGTAAAGATCTCTGATTGCGGAACAGCACGCAAAGTTACCGTTACGAAAGATACTACTACGATCATCGACGGCAAGGGCACCAAGGCTTCCATCGAAGAACGCAAGGCGGAATTACGCGCTATGATCGAAACGATCAAGAGCGACTATGAAAAGAAGAAACTGCAGGAACGCTTAGCGAAACTGAACAACGGTGTTGCGGTCATCGAAGTAGGCGCGGTTACCGAAACCGAAATGCGCGATAAGAAACTGCGTATTGAAGATGCGTTAAACGCTACCAAGGCGGCAGTTGCGGAAGGCATCGTCACCGGCGGCGGATCCGTATTGGTTGAAATCTATAACGAATTAAAGCCGAAGATGCACTCCGAGGAAACCGATGTTCAGAAAGGTTACAACGTAGTACTCAACTCGTTGTTAAAACCGATTTGGCAGATTGCGGAAAACGCAGGTTATGACGGAGAAGATATTGTTGCCAAACAGAAGAACCAGGAAACACATTTCGGATTTGACGCGAAACACGGCAAGTGGGTCAACATGCTGGAAAACGGCATCGTAGATCCTACCACCGTTACGAAGTCGGCAATCCGTTATGCTTCCTCCATCGCATCCCAGTTCTTAACTGCGGAAGCGGCTGTTGTGGAGATTCCGGAACCGAAAGAACCGGTAGCACCGCAGGGCGGAATGTACTAAAAGACAGAGCGGTCAATTGACCGCTTTTTTTGTGCAAACATGTTACAATACTTCCATGAGTGTTATAGAGTTAACCGAAAAAGTATTGTCTTCCTATCCGTCCTTTAAAGACGGCAGTTTTCGCGGAATTATTGCGATCGACGGAAGATGCGCCTCCGGAAAAACAACTTTCGGGGCTTCCCTGTCAAAAGTCACCGGGATTCCGTGCATTCCCCTGGATGATTTCTTTCTGCGCCCCGAACAGCGTACGCCGGAGCGGTTTGCCGAAGCCGGAGGAAACGTAGACCGTGAACGCATTCTGGAAGAGATCCTGATTCCGTTC
>CACYEP010000177.1 GCA_902773425.1 uncultured Erysipelotrichaceae bacterium
AAGGTAGATTTAATCAGCGAATTGCAGGAACTCGGATTTCAGATATAAGGTACGAACTATGGGAAATGAAGAAAACATCGAAGCAGTTGAAAAATGGGTGAATCTTGAAGATGTAGCCACATACCTAAGCGTCAGCAAGGACACCATCCGGGCTTGGATTAAAGCAGGAAAGATACCATATTACAAAGCCGGAAAGATGTACAAATTCAAACTGTCCGAAGTTGACGATTATGTTAGAAACGGAAAAATAACAGAATAGGAAGTGATTCACATGGAAGAGAAGATGCAATCCGGCATCCATTCGATTCAGCTTGAAGGGCGAACATATCATAATGCTCCGCCCCTGAATCCAACGCTCATAAATTTCTTTTATGGCAAGAATGGTGCCGGAAAATCAACAATAGCAGAGTTTATAAAACAGCGCCGCAACATTACTCCGGACATCTCTCAGTATGAGGTGCTTGTGTATGACAAGCCCTTCATCGACCGAAATATCAAGGAAGATGATGATCCGGAAATGCCCGGTGTCTTCAGCATGAATGAAGGTAATATCGAAAAGGAAGCTGAAATAAAGGAAAAAGAAGGTACCCTTAGAGATATCGCAGCATCCATTCAGGAGAAAAAAGACGCTATTGACGAACTCTCAAAGCGCCCTGCCGCTCTGCGCTCTTCTCTTGATGAAACCTGTTGGAAACTGACATCCGATCCGCGTGACGGTATGCCAAAAGCCATGAAGAAGAAAACCCGTAATAAAACCGGTTTTGTTGATGAACTTTTGGCAGAAAAGAAACCGCACGAAGATAAGCTTGAAGACCTTCAGGCTCTATATGATACTGCCTTCGGCACAGATACCGATCCATACCCTCTTCTGAAATCTGTATCCCAGATTTCATTAACCGATATGGAAAATTATGATCTTCTCGGCACAGAGATCATGAGTAGCGCCGATACCCCTTTTGCTGAGTTTATCAGAACTATCGGCTCAATGGACTGGATGCTGCAAGGGCATGATCGCTTTGCTCACAAAACAGCCGGGAAATGTCCATATTGTAGCAAGCCTCTCCCAGATGATTTTGAAGAGCAGGTGTCATCATGCCTTGACAAAGCATACGAAGAAAAGAAAACCAAACTGAGCAGATTCAAAACGGCATACGAGTCAGCCGTCGATGCTATTATTGACACGCTCAATTCAAATAAAGAAACAACATTCCCCGGACTGTCTTTTGAAGAGTATGATGCCAAACTGGAAGCAGTAACCGCCAACATAAATCTCAACAAGAAAACCCTTTCCGATAAAATGGCCGCTCCTGCTACCGTTGTAACTCTGGAAGATATAGATACTTTGCTTTCCGAAATCAACGATATAATCACTGACTTTAACACGACCATCAAAGCCAGCAACGATATCATCGCCGCAAAACAGGACAGCCAGGAAGATTGCATCACGAGAGTATGGCAGCATATGGCATTTCTTGTAAAAGGAGAAATTGCAAGCTATCGTGAAAGCCTTAAGAACGTGGAAGAATCCACTAAGAAGCTGAAAGATGAAATCACTCAGCTGAACAGTGATTCCGATACTCTCAACACTGATATCACAGCTCTCCGTCGCCAGATTGTCAACATCGATGATACGATGGAAAGCATCAACAAGAAATTACAGTTGTCCGGCTTCCAGGGGTTTACACTTCACAAGAAGGAAGGTGCCGTCAACAAATATGAAATACTCCGCGACGATGGGTCCCCCGCCCGTAACCTGAGCGAAGGCGAAAGGAACTTCATTGCGTTCCTGTATTTTTATCATAAAGTGCTCGGCAGAGAAACACCAGATGAAGCCATAAAAGACCGTATCGTTGTAATAGACGATCCCGTATCCAGCATGGACAGCAGTTCTCTTTTCATCGTCAGCTCCCTTGTCAGAGAATTGATTGGAATATGCTTCAATAACGGCAAACCAGAAAAGAAGAAAGATGATGACACGTTTATCAAACAGATTTTCATTCTTACACATAATGCCTTCTTCCATAAGGAAGTATCCTATGACAAGATTCGATACTTCCACTGCGTGAACTTCTATCTGATTGATAAGAAGAATAATGTGTCCACTATCACTTGCTGCACGCGAAAGGATCCTCATTCGGAAGAGCCTGCCATCGAGCATAACTATACGCCGGTGCATAATGCATATTCTTCGCTTTGGAAAGAATATAAGGCAGCTGAATCCCCCGTTGTCCTTCGCAGGATAATAAAGCAGATTTTGGAATACTATTTCATTCAGATAAGTGGTTTTGACGGACAAAGCCTTACAGATCGGATATTGAAAAAAGAAGAAGTCTTCCTTAAGGATAATCCTGACGGCACGAAGAATAATGATATGCTTCATGCAGTCAACGCACTGCTCCATTATGTCGGATCTGATCAAGTCGGATTCAATGATGGATTCACCTATGTTGATGGTTCTGAAGATATAGAGCAGATGCGAGAAACATTCAAGTGTATCTTCATCGCTCTTGATCAGGAACAGCATTTTGATATGATGATGGAAACTGTGATGTAATAAGAATATTAAAAATAAAGGAGAAACCCTATGGATGCAAAATATAGGAAACTAATTGCGGATGAATTCAGAAACTGCGTAAATGGTACTATCGAACGTGTTACCCACAACGAACAAACATACCGCCCTTTTCATACAGCGCTTTTATCTGAGGATGTTATTTTTTGGAGTGCCTTTGAAAGATCGTTTAGTACATCTTTTGGTCAGCGTGTCATTGAAGAACTAGCACGACTTGTTGCCTTATCAAATGGTGCTGAGGATGCTTGCAGGCAAAAAGAGACCTATATTCAGATTGATGTCGCTTATGAAGATGCCATCCACATGCATATGCAGCAGCTCCGTGCTAAAAACCGACTAATGACTTACGCATGGAACATTGCACTTAGCCAAATTAAATCTGCTCGTCCAACAGGCTCTACAACTAGTATTCGTGTTATTTCTGATATGTGGTGGAGAAAGGACGGAGTCGATAATTACATAAGTCTAAAAACCGTTAAGCCTAATATTGATCAGACTGCTGTAGCCAAAGAGGACTGCCTACATCTCTCCATTGCACAGCCGAACTGTCATGCTTATTTTGGACTCCCCTACAATCCATTTGGAGAACGCAAACAGGATTATGCTTTTAATCCTCCGATGGGTATATTCGACTTCCACAATGATCCTGTTGTTCTTATTGGTAAAGAAATGTGGGATACAATCGGCGGTGAAGGTTGTTATGAAGAATTGCTTGACATTGCAAGAGAGGTCGGGAAAGAAACAAAAGATACAATACAGCGGTTACGACACTGATAATAAAGGAGATTGAAAAATGGCCAAGTTTTCTATAGGAACACAAAAACGTATCAAGATACATGACGCAGATTTGCGAAGTGCTTATTCTTCTGAAAAAACATCCATTTCATCTACAACCGGAGATTATCCACGCTTTGATTTTTCCAATCTCGATTGCATATTTGAAGTTGCATGTAAAAACAAAAAGCTTTTTCCATCCATCAATATTGATAAAGGTACACCTGATGATGCGCTCGTATCGTCTTATTTGCATAGATGGATACTATCATACTGTAATGCTATGGCTACATTACCAAGCAATAGAATAGCCTCTCCAAAATCATCTTGTTCTGACCCTGTTGTCAAAAAGATGGTTCAGCAAATACAAGGTCTAAGCGATGATACTGCTAATAATAAAGAGCTTGCTCACATCATTTTCATGTCCGCAGAAAATGTCTTGGGGAATCTTCTTGAAGAATATATATCCTCCTGTATCAAAGATTATGGATGGATCTGGTGCGCAGGAAACACATTAAAATCAATAGACTTCTGCAATTCATCCGGAAAAATCCTATTGCAGATTAAGAATAAAAGTAACTCCGAAAACAGTTCAAGTAGCAGTGTGCGAAAAGGAACTACTATCAAAAAATGGTATCGCCTCGGTACGTCAAACCAGAATGGAGTTCTTTCCCCTGACTACAAGTGGGAAAAACTCAACAAAATAATCAAAGCATCCCAAAAGAAAGGATCTCAATTACCTGACTGCAATATGACGGAAGACGCATTTGTTGATTTTGTCATAAATGCCGTTATCAAAAACCCTGAGATTATTACAGAAAAATGAAGCGTGTTATAACATTACAAGAACCGTGGGCAAGCCTAATCGGCGAAGGAATAAAAACAATAGAAACTCGCAGTTGGGCTTGCAACCAATTTGGAGAATTATATATTCATGCTGGAATGACCAAAATTCCGCTTAACGACCTCAGAATAAAGCAACTATCCAATATGCTCTCCGGTCCACTCCATTATGGAAGTATATTTGTAAAATGCACCCTCTCTGATTGCATACTCATCGATGAGCAATTTGCAAAAACAATCAAAGAGGGTGATTATACCAATTTCTTATGTGGCGATTATACTCCCGGACGCTATGCCTGGATTCTAAAAGATATCACACCAATATCACCGATTCCCACTAAAGGGAAGCTTGGCATATGGTATTACCAAGATACGGCAAGTTGCTGATCAAATAATGTCAGCTGCCTGTTTTCCTCAGATTCTTTTTCTGTCCTTGCCTTTTTTAATGCCTTATCCATATCCATACGCCAGGTTATATCACTTGTATTTTTATATCTGGAGAATGGAAATCCTTTTATTTCTGGCAGTTTTTCCCCATTCATGTCAGCAATAATCGTTCTGGCTATTGCCTCTCCCAGTTTAACAGGTACCGCGTTTCCAATCTGCTTGTACTGTTCCAAAATTGGGCCACATATTTTCCAGTCTTCCGGAAACTCTTGTATACGACTATATTCTTCTACACTAAGAGGTCTGTCTTTCGTTGGATGACAAAGATCTGTAGCCGGCATGGTCGGATTCGTAACTAATGTAGGTGAAGGTCTCTTAAAGTTCAGCCTTCTATAAAATCCTGTTTTACCGCCTCCCAGTTTTAGTTTTTCGCCCATTGCTTCCTTCTGTGCATCTTCTGGGAGATCTTTCCAATACTGTCCTTCTTTCAACATTCTATAAAATTTTAAGCGCTGTTCAGGGAACTCAATATAATGTTGTTCAGATTCCTCCATATCTTTCAGTGCTTCATCCAATGTTCTCCATGACCTAAGATTAAACTGACTGTTCTCTGAATGAGTCGGAGATAAATAAGGAACTTTTTCGTCTCCTAATTTCCCAATCATCACTACGCGTTCCCGAATTTGAGGAGCCCCAAAATTGGCTGCATTGTATAAATCAAATGAAATCGTATATCCAGCCGCCTTCAAACGATCAAGGATGACACACAAGGCACCTCCCTTTATAGGTTCTGTAATATCCTTATAAGGGTATGGCGCAGATAATAAACCTCTCACATTTTCAATAACTACATATGTCGGCTTAATCTTTTCAACAATTTCAATATACCTTAAAAAGACATTACCACGTTCATCATCTAATGCTCTTCTTGCTCCCGCAGTACTGAATGCCTGGCAAGGTGGTCCCCCAAAGATTACATCCACCTTCCTTCCCTCAGGTATTTTCGCCATTCTTAATATTTCTTCCGCATCATAATTATTTATGTCTCCAATCAGAGCCATATCTGGCTCATTCTGCGCAATGGTCATCCTGGCATATTTATTAAATTCACACGCTAAAAGCGCATGTATACCGCCATTACTCATGCCGATATCCAATCCCATTGCCCCTGAAAAAAAACTTAATGCAACAATATCCGGTACATCTTCAGTTAATCTTTCATGATCATCGGGCTCAATTAATACATCATACTCTTTTATATATTTATCCAAATCTTCCGGCTTAACAACCCATTGCTTTCCGATTCGTGTCGCTTGTAATTTTTCTTCACTTATGAGTTTTCTTGCGTATTGAGGTGTAACTTTTAGCCTATCAGCCACTTCCTGAACTGTAAGTAAATTTTCTAATTCATCCACGGGTCAATCCCTTCTTTCTTTTGCGAAACTTTATACCGTCCCTATTATATCACATTCCCTCATTTTTTCAACAAATATTTCTATGGAATCACCATTTTCTCCCATTCATCTGCCACCGATCATGC
Organism: uncultured Erysipelotrichaceae bacterium; assembly: GCA_902773425.1. Taxonomy (GTDB): domain Bacteria; phylum Bacillota_I; class Bacilli_A; order Erysipelotrichales; family Erysipelotrichaceae; genus RUG11872. Next base: position 6,117 of record CACYEP010000177.1, read on the forward strand.
CCCCGGATGCTCCGCACCGCCTGCCGCAGAGTATTCGCTCTGCCGTGCTGGTGATACGGATGGGAAGCCTTATGCTTGTGGAAGATGATCACCGTCCCCTGCTCCGGATACTCCGGATTATGCAGATACCAGTAATGCCCGGTATTCCTGGACATGACC
>CACYEP010000178.1 GCA_902773425.1 uncultured Erysipelotrichaceae bacterium
GACTATCTTTATCACAACAGTACGAGATACTGTTCCCGTGAATTTTTAAGACGGTACAGAGAGACCGGCAAGATTCGCAATGTGAAATGCGTTTTCAGCGTATGAGAGAACATTTGCACCTGCCGGTATGGCAGGTTTTTTTGTAGGAGGATGCCATGGATCAGATTACGGTAATTATGGATGAACCCGGCATGATGCGCTCGTTGGCGCGCATCGCTCATGAAATCGTGGAGAAAAACCGCGGTACGGAGGGAATTGTTCTGGCCGGAATCAAACGGCGCGGTGTGCCTCTCGCAAACATTCTGGCGGACAATATCGAAAAGTTCGAAGGAGTCCGGGTGCCGGTAGGGGAAATCGATATCACGCTGTACAGGGATGATTTGACAAAGATTTCGGAAGATCCGAAAACACGCAGTTATGAATTCCCGTGCGATGTGACCGGGAAGACCGTGATCCTGGTGGATGATGTGATCTACACCGGAAGAACGGTAAGAGCCGGTATGGAGGCAGTGTTCGCTGCCGGAAGACCCAAGCGGATCCAGCTGGCGGAACTGGTGGACAGAGGACACAGGGAACTGCCGATTAAGCCGGACTACGTCGGGAAAAACGTACCGACATCGCACAACGAAATGATTCAGGTCATGGTGGAGTACTACGATAAGACCAACGAGGTCCGCATCGTACGAAACGGATAAATCAAAGGGAGGAAAAAGTATGGATTTGATTTACAAAGTAGAAGACAAGCCTAAGTTTTCACAAATGATCGTTTATGCGTTCCAGCAGTTACTGGCTATTATGGCTGCGACTCTGGCAGTTCCGGTAATCGTAAACCAGGCGACCGGTTCCAACATGGACATTGCGGCGGCGCTGTTCGGCGCAGGTGTCGGAACCATGGTTTACCAGTTGTTCACCAAGTCGAAGAGCCCGGTCTTCTTAGGATCTTCCTTCGCGTTCTTAGGTTCCATGATGTCGGCATTCTGGGGAGCGGCATCGATGAGCTTAGGATATCTCGGATTGATCATCGGCGCGGGTTTCGCGGGCCTCGTATATGTAGTTATTGCTCTGATCGTGAAAAAGGTCGGTGTAGGATGGATCGATAAGTTAATGCCGCCGGTAGTCATCGGTCCGACAGTTGCGATCATCGGGTTGTCCCTGGCAGGAAACGCAATCGGTGACTTAACCAAAGGAAATGTCGCGGGTGCGGACGGCAATCCGTTAGCCAGCACCTTCGTTTGTCTGATCTGCGGATTGGTTACCCTGTTTGTGACAATGCTGTGCTCGACTTACGGAAAGAAAGGCATTCGCTTAATTCCGTTCATCATCGGTATCCTGGCAGGTTATTGTGTTGCCCTGATCTTCACATTGATCGGCAATGCGTCCGGTAACGACGCGTTCAAAGTCATCAGCTTCGCACCGTTCGCAAATCTTCTCGAGGACGGCAAGGTAACTCTGAAGACATTCTTCTCGGTACCGCGCTTTACCTTCTTGGAAGCATCCAAGGGCTTCAGTGAACTGAATGCGGGTTATATCGGTACGGTCGCAGTTGCGTATCTTCCGGTTGCGTTCGTAGTCTTCGCGGAACATCTCGCGGACCACAAGAACATCTCCAGCATCATCGGAAGAGACCTTCTGAAAGATCCGGGATTAAACCGCACTCTTCTCGGTGACGGTGTAGGTTCCTTCTTCGGCGCGTTATTCGGCGGATGCCCGAACACAACGTACGGTGAATCCATCGCATGCGTCGCGATTACCCGCAACGCTTCGACCTGCACAATCTTCTGCACGGCAGTCCTGGCAATGATCATCTCGTTCATCAATCCGTTCGTCGCATTCCTGAACACAATTCCGTCCTGCGTCATGGGCGGTGTCTGCATGGCTCTGTACGGATTCATCGCAGTCTCCGGTTTAAAGATGCTGCAGAAAGTTGATTTGAACGAAAACCGCAATCTGTTCACCGCATCAGTCATTCTGATTGCGGGTATCGGCGGATTATCCTTAAGCTTCGGCTCCGTCACCCTGACGACAGTTGCCTGCGCACTGATTCTGGGAATCATCACGAACCAGGTCTTATCAAGAAAATAGACAGATATGAAATGAGAGCCTCCGGATAAGGGAGACTCTCTTTTTTTTGCGTGAGCCGGGGAATTAATCCCAGAAATTACGGAACTTGTCCTGGATTACTTCCAGGTCCGTGCGGTTATCCAGCTGAAACTGCGTGGTTTCCGCCAGAGTGATTTCGTCGGTTATAATCATATCGATTTTACTGTCAAGGAACCGGTACATGCCTTCGGGAGTATTCACTGTCCAAACACCTGCCTTCTTACCGGAGCGGTGAATGGCGTCAATTCTTGTGTCGGTGGCGATTTCTTCCTCCATGATCAGTATGTCGCAGTTGAGCTTGCTGAGATCGCCCAATCCGATGAAGAAGAGCGTGCCGGTCTCATATTCCGGGTAATTGGTCTCAATATAATTGATCACGTCGTAGTCAAGGGAAATGAATACGACATCATTTTCACAGTTTTTATTTTTAATGATCGTAATCAGATCATCCGCGGTTTTCTGATCGGCGCTTACTCCCTTGAGTTCGATAAACAGCTTTTCCTTTCCTTTGATTACATCCAGCATTTCTTCAAAGGATGCAACCTTGAGAGTATTCCCGTTTCCGGTGGTATCGCTGATTCTCAATTCCATGATCTCCGCCAGCGTCATTTCTCCCGGGGCTTTATCTACGCCGGTAAGACGCGCAAAGGTGGAATCATGGTTGATGATGTAGAAGTTGTCTTTGGTGCGCTGTACGTCGATTTCACTTCCGTAACAGCCGTGCTCAATCGCTGCGTGCAGGCCTTCCAGAGAGTTTTCGGAAGCCAATGTGCCGCCTGCACGGTGGGCAATGATGGCGGCAGGAGTTTCCCGGTCAAACAAAGGGTTATAGAAGACGGCGGTTACACCGGATACGGCAATTACCAGAATAAACGCAAGGACCATTTGGACGGTCTTAAGGGAATAATGTGTTTTTTCGCGGTGATCCGGATATTCAGGCAACGGTGCCGAAGTAAATTCTTTATAGAGCTTTGTGAGCTTCAGCATCATATACGAGAACATGAACAGGCCGGTTAACGAAAGAAGATACCCGCCCATCAGAACCGTCAAGGAACAAAGGAAACGGTAGAATACGATTCCGGCATCTGTACCGGTCAAAGATCCGGCAAACAGGAGATCCGGGTCGATCTTGTAGTTTTGCGGGAATGCGGAGGAGGCTTTGGTCAGGAGGTTCTCCGGCAATGTGCGGAATATCAGAAAGGCCGCGGCAGTAATCAGGACCACAACCGCCGCATCCTTCAGCATCTCCGTTAGGAAAGCCTTGCGGTTTTTCCGGACGATGGCTTTGGATGTTTTCAGGGCTTCGGCAGGCTTCTGTTTGTCCAGCAATATGGCGTGAAGACAAAAACTGTAGCGGAATCCCATGATTACCAGCAGCAGAATCACAACCGTATACAGAACGGCATATAAAGGCGTCGCCTCAATGACGTCCATTATAAAGTTAGGAATATACAGTGTCCTTGTAAGACTGATGGAAAAACCGATGCCGCATAAGGGTACTGCCAGGAAAATAAACAACATGATGAATAGGCCGGCAGGAGTTCTTAATGACGGAGCGGATTGAACGCTCTTCCGTAACTCATCTGTTACTTTGACTTTACTGCCGGTGAGAAGATCGTCACTTAGGAAGATCTGCGCGAACAGTTCCATGATGATGAAGATGATAATCAAAAGGATTCCCAGCAAAAGGAATGCCAAGAAGCGCCAGCTGAAAACATAATCTGTGAAATTGGCGCTGGTGAATGCCGTGCCGGAGGAATTGATGACCAGACGGATGAGCTCTTTTACGATGAAAACAGGTATTGTCATCGCAAGGGCGGTAATGATCTGGAAATTCCACATTTCCGGAAGAGACTGAAAGAATAGTTTTCTTAGGGTGCCTGTCTTAGTGTTGTTCATAATCGGTCTGTGTTCATTTTTATAAGAAATTCCGTGCATGTCTGAGTAAAATTTTGATGTTTACTCCAGACTCGAATCATACAATCATCCCGGTTCATCCGTCAAGCAAACACATGGGTGAAACGGTGTCCGGAAGAAAAGGCCGGAGATTCTTTTTTGATATTTTATGGAGGATACACCCGCCTCCGTGGTAAAATATTGGCAGAGGTGATCCGCATGGTGAAAAAAATGGTTCTGGTATCCGGTATGTCCGGCGCGGGGAAGTCTACCGCGATGAGCATTCTGGAAGATTTGGGGTATCATTGCATCGACCAGTTCCCGGTGGAATTAATGCCGGAATTGGTGAACCTTTTGCGCACAACCGACAATTCACGCTATGACGAGGTGGCAATTTCGACATCTCTCAGTGATTTTTCAAGAATTCATGATGCCTTGGAAAACGCAGGGATTCCGCTGAGGAATCTTGTGCTGAAGGCCGCCGATGACCAATTGGTCACCCGGTATAAGTTTACCAGGCATACGCATCCGATGATTGTGGAAGGGGAAGAAGGAAGCCTGGATAAGGCCATCCGCAAAGAACGCAAGATCCTCGAATCCCTTCCGCAATACCGCAATACGATTTATCTGGATACCGGAGATTTAACATATCAGGATTTAAAGCGCCAAATGGACAACACCTTCTCTTTGACGGTCAACCATGATTTGTCAATTACCTTTGAATCCTTCGGATACAAGTACGGGATTCCCAAGGATGCGGATTTCCTGTTTGATGCGAGAGTGCTGCCGAATCCGTATTGGGTTCCCGAACTGCGTCATTATACCGGGGATGATCCGGGGGTTTACGCGTACGTGATGGATGCGGAAGTCACCAAGGAATACATGAAGAGATTGACCGGCTTCCTGGATTATATCTTTGAGACCTATGAGAACCGGGGCAGATCGCATATTATGATCGCAATCGGATGCACGGGAGGTAAGCACCGTTCCTTAAGCGTCGTGAATTATCTGATGAACTACTATGGGAAACGGTATCTCTGTTATAAGGCGGCGCATCATCCGGATCCCGAGGCGAAACAGTTATGAAACGGGTCGCAGTCATCGGAGGAGGACACGGACAGTCCATCGTTCTGCGCGGCTTGAAGAAAGTACACGGAATCAAGCTGACGGCTATTGTCACCGTGGCGGATGACGGCGGATCAACCGGCAGACTCCGCAGGGAATTCAACATTCCCGCAATGGGGGATATCCGTGGTGTCATGAATGCGCTCGCGGAAGAAGAAAACCTTTTGACGGATCTGATGGAGTACCGGTTTGAAGATGACGACGGGCAGCACGGGGAAATGGACGGACACAACCTCGGGAATATAATTCTGACGGCGCTGACGAAGGAAACGGGAAGTTTCATGGAAGCCGTTACGAAGATTTCCAAGGTCCTGCGGGTAAAGGGAGATATTGTGCCCAGCACCACCGAAGTCATCAGTTTGTACGCCGTGATGGAAGACGGGACAATTGTGCGCGGTGAATCGAACATTCCGCGTTACCGCAATAAGATTACCCGCGTATATTACGATCATGACGTGAAGGCAACCGATACAGCCGTTAAGGCAATCACCGAGGCGGATTACATCATCTTCGGAATCGGGTCTTTGTATACAAGTATTCTTCCGAATCTGATCATCCGGGATATTGCGAAGGCGGTCCGTGAATCCGTGGGAAAGAAGATTTATATCTGTAACTCCATGACCCAGGCCGGAGAGACCGAAGGATATTCCATGGAAGACCATGTGAAGGCCATTGAGGATGTGATCGGCACCGGGATTGATAAGGTTGTGTTTGCGAACGATGAGATCCCGGAGGAACTGTTGGAGAGATATCGCGCGGCATATTCGGAACCGGTCCGGATCCGCAAGAGATATCACCCGTATGAAATTGAGAAACTGCCTTTGTTGGATTTCAAAGACCGGCAGATCCATCATGATGCGGCCAAGATCCGGGATTATTTTGAGAAAGAAGTGAATGAAACATGAGATCCTTCGCGAAGGAAGTAAAAGAAGAAATCTTAATGAACGAACGCACCGACCCGCAGTTCAAGGCGGAGCTTTCGGGGCTTTTACAGTTTCTGAGCACCATTTCTATTTCAAACCGCGGACTGACCATCGTGATCCGGACGGAGAACGCAAAGATATCCCGTTTTGTGATGGCATTGCTGAAAGAGTACTACGGCGCGGTGATTGAGACATCCATCGTGCGGAAAATGAAACTCAACAAGAACAAGGTCTACCTTCTGCGCGTCATGAACAAGGGCCGGGAGATTCTGGAAGACCTCGGATTATGGACCGAAGAAGGATTGATGAGTCATCCGAGCCGTGCGTTTGTGAATAACCGGGAAATGGCGAGGGCTTACCTGGCGGGATGCTTCCTGGCATCGGGAAGCGTGAACGATCCGAAGAAGACGGATTATCACATGGAAATCAGCGCCAACCGGGAAGAACAGGGAAAGTTCATCCTGAGGGCTTTGAAAAAATTGGGATTAAACGGGAAAATGATTCCGCGCAGAAATCAATTTGTCGTGTATATTAAATCTGTAGACGCAATCAACGACTTCTTAGTGCACGTAGGCGCGAATGACTGCGCGATCCAATATGCGGACGTACGCATTCAGCGCGACATCTACAATAACTACACCAGGCTTGAAAACTGCGCGACGGCGAATGAAGTCAAAATGATCCGTTCCGGAAAGGAACAGGTGGACGCAATCGAACGGTTAAAGCGCAGCGGAAAATTCGATAAGCTGGACCGGAAACTGAAGGAAACCGCGGAATTGCGCTTACGTTATCCGGAAGAATCCTTACAGGCATTATCCGAATATTATGAAGAAGAAACCGGACAGGCAATCTCCAAGTCCGGTATGAAACACAGGCTGGAGAAAATCGTAGAACTCTCCGGCATCAACGCGGAAAGGGGCGAATAGTATGTTTGCTGGAATTATCAGTTTTTTGGGATCCGTTATCTGGACTGTCTTAAAAATCGCGGCGGTGCTTCTGGTGATCCTGATCATATGGCATTACGTTACGCTTAAGAAGGCAGTCAAGATCAAGGATGAAATCGATAAAGATCCCGAAGCTTATTTCGCGAAGCAGGAAGAAGAACGCAAAAAGAAAATCAACGAGGAAAACGGTGTTATGGACGCTGATTTCCAAGTAACCTCGAATGAACGGGTAGATGAGGAAAAGTAGGTGAACGATATGGGAAGAGTACGTTACGCGGCGGAAAGTGACGCGGCCGCCATAAAAAAACTTCACCGGGACTGCCAGGGAGAACGTGCGGGTTACACCGAGTTCTACCTGAAGAATGTGTTCGATGTACGCAGAACTCTGATTTATGAAGAAGGAAACCGGATCGTTGCGGCCATTGATGTAATTCCCCACCAGATAAGCTTGGGAGGAAGACGGATCGGCGTAAACCGTTTCGCGATGATTTCGTCCCTTGCGGAAGCGAAAAACCTCGGATATGAAAAAGAACTGTTTGAGGCAGCGCTGGACATGTCCGACCGGCAGGTATTGGTAACCCTGATTGACGCGAAAGAAGTGCCGTATGCGAAAGACTACGCTTTCCAGCCCAGATTTATCCGTCAGGACTTTGCGTTTGAGAAAAAATTCTTCCCGCGCTACGGAACATCCGGGGTTACAACGCATACGGATGAAAAAGATATGGAGTCTTTGTACAACCGCTTCGCATCGCATTTCCAGGGATACTACGTGTCCGAAGAAGGAAAGATGCAGAATCTTCTGAAGCGCGCCGAAGAGGAACATGCGCAGGTATATTCGTATTACAACGGGGAAAATCTGGAAGGATATTATATTTCCTACATTACCAACGATACGGTGATCGTGGATGAAATCGTTTATGAAAACGGTGAGGCACTGGCGAGGATGCTGTCGCATGCGTCGGATAAGAAGCCGAACATCGTTGTACGTGCCTCGGGATCCGAACGCTTAGACAAGGTAATTCCTTACGCGAAGACCGAGAAGTATCCGGAGACCCTTGTCCGGATCAACGACAAAGCCTTGTTCCGGAAATGCTTCCAGCTCGGAAAGACCGAATCCTTCAAGACGGTCTGGGGATACAAGGCATTATATCAGCACGAGAAGTATTAAAAAGACGGATGCGAATCCGTCTTTTCAGAGGAGATGCGTCTCCGCGTTCGATTTACGGTACGCGGTAGGCGTTGTGTTATATTTTTTACGGAAAACCCGGATGAAGTTTTCCGTATTTTCGTATCCGATCTGGAATGCGATCTGAGATACGGAAAGGTTGGTGGACTTCAGCAGGGAGACAGCGTGCTTCATGCGGCTGTCGGTCAATAATTCCATAAAGGTTTTTCCGGTGTTCTTCTTGATGTAGCGGGAAGTATATTCCAGAGAATAATTGAACTTCTGCGCAACGTCTTCCAGGGAAATATCGTTGTGGTTCTCCTGGATGAAGGCGATGATGTCATAGGCCAGCTCCGCGTTGGGGCGGTTCTTGTCCGGAGTTTCAATCGTGCTTTCATAGTAGCGGATCAGTTTGGCGAAGAAAATGGCGAACAGGGAATAAAGGATGGCATCGTATTCCTGGTACTTGTTGATGCTTTCAAGCATCATCTGAAGGATCAGATCGCGCAGTTCCTGGTCGTTTCCGGTATGGAACATCAAATAGTTGTTATCTCCCGAGTAACGGATGTTCCGTAAGAAGAATTCCGACAGGGGGTTGTTTTTGTAGTAGGTCGGGTTTTTAAAGACATTTTCAATGACTTCGCTGGACAGAATCATGACGATGACGATGCTGCGGTCCTGTACGGAAATCGTATGGGGTGTGCCGGGAGGAATGATACAGAAATCTCCCATGCGCAGGATCTTTTTTTGTCCTGCGACTTCATGGCGCGCGATGCCTTCAAACACATAGAATGCCTCAAAGTAGGTGTGGAAATGGCGGAACTCCGGGGTGTAACAGTTGTGCTTCTGCAAAACGATTCCGATGTCCGTATCGGAAAAGAAATATTCGTCGCGCATGGCGGGAGGCATGGTTTCCGGAAGCTCCGGTACAATGTAGTGCTTGCGCAGAATGTCTTCCTTATCCAGAGATTTTAGAAAACGGTCAAAACGCGCAGAATCGACCTTGGCTTCCTGATACCGCTTGTAGAATAATTCGCTTCCGTTGAGGTTGTGCAGCTGTTGTAACAGTTCAATTTGGTTCATATTCGCAAGGTTGGTTAAAAAATATCAACTATATATTAATATTTTATGATAAAAATCAAAAACAGTCAATGTAAACGGTTACTTCCGGCAATTTTTGATTTTTATATTTCCTCGTATCATAAAAGAGTAATAAAAGTCATCGATGGATGAGGTAATCATATGAAGAAAATTGTTGAGATTACGCACATGTCAAAACGTTTCGGTTCCACCGTCGCTCTGGATGATGTCGATCTGGAAGCTTACGAAGGGGAAATCCGCGGATTGATCGGAGAAAACGGTTCGGGGAAATCCACTGTTACTTCCATTTATGCGGGAATGCAGAAGGCCGATGCGGGAACGATGCTGTTCGAAGGAAAAGAATGGCATCCCTCCAGCATGAATGACGCATTGAAGAAAGGCGTCGGAATGATCGTGCAGGAAAACGGTACGGTTCCGGGAATCAGCGTTGCCGAAAATATCTATCTCGGTGAAATTGATTCGTATAAAAAAGGCCCGTTTGTGGACCTCGGACGCTTAAACAGGGATGCGCAGAAAGCTCTGGATGATATCGGGGCCGGACATATCAACGCCGCGCAGATTACGGGAATGCTGGATTTCCAGGACCGCAAACTGATTGAAATCGCGAAGGTTATGGTCAACGATCCGAAAGTGCTGGTGGTCGATGAAACCACGACGGCCTTATCGCAGAAGGGACGCGAAATCATCTATTCGATCATGAATAAAATGCGTGATGACGGCAAGACGGTCATCTTCATCTCCCACGATCTGGACGAAATTATGAGCGTCTGCGACCGGCTGACCGTCCTGCGTGACGGAAAAATCATCCGCACGTTCGATAAAGAAGAATTCGAGGAAAACGCGATCAAGACATCCATGATCGGCCGTGAGCTGCAGGGGAACTACTACCGTGACGACTACGAAGAACCGGCGGAAAAGGAAACGGTCCTGAAGGCGGAGCACCTGAACCTCGGAAACCAGTTGGTTGATTTCTCGTTCGAATTGAAGAAAGGGGAAATCCTGGGAGTCGGCGGTCTGTCCCATTGCGGAATGCATACGCTTGGGAAGGTGCTGTTCGGCGCGATGATGCCGCAAAGCGGAACCTTCACGGTGCATGGAAAACCAGTGACCTCGATTCATGACGCCATGAAAAAACAAATCGGGTATGTTGCGAAGGACCGTGACACCGAGTCCCTGAGTCTGGATGCCAGCATCAAGGACAATATCGCGATTGCGGGTTTGGATAAATTCAGCATCAAAAACTTCCTGATTCTTCCGTCCAAAGAGAATGCGTATGTGAAGAAACAGGCGGATGCCCTCAGCATCAAATGTGCAGGGATCAATCAATATGTATCGGCGCTCTCCGGAGGCAACAAACAGAAAGTCGCGTTTGGGAAATGGCTCGGAAGGGAAAGCGAGATCCTGATTCTGGATTGCCCGACCAGAGGCGTGGACATCGGGGTCAAACAGGCTATGTACCAATTGATGTACAAGATGCGCAATGAAGGAAAATCGATCCTGCTGATCTCGGAAGAAATGGCAGAATTGATCGGCATGAGCGACCGTATCCTGATCATGAAGGACGGAGAACTCAAGAAGGAATTGGTCCGGAGCCGTGACTTGTCCGAAGCGGACGTCATCCAATACATGATTTAGGCGGAAAGGAAGAACGAACTATGAAAAAACAACATATCAAAGACATGATCTTCCGTATCGCGCCGATTGTGGGGTTATTGATCTTATTCGCATTGTTTATGGTCTTTGCCGTCATAAAGGACATCAATATTCCTTACAGCATGAAAAACATCCTGAACCAGTCGGTCATCGTCATCGTTGTCGCGACGGGTGCGATCTTCATTTATACCTTGGGATCGTTTGATATCTCGCTGGGTGCGAACATGTGCGTAAGCGCATTGATCGGCGCCATGGCCTACAACCGTACGGGAAGCGTATTGGTGATGTTAGGGGCATGCGTATTATGCGCGGTATTGATTTCGCTGGTGTGCTCGGTATTGGCTTCGGTATTCCATCTGCCGGTATTCGTTACGACGATTGCGATGCTGTCTTTGCTGAATGCGGGTGTGCTGATGCTGATCGGCGCCAACGGAACAGGGGATATCGTACAGGTTCCGGCGGATGCAGTCAGCGCGATCAACACTGTGGAATTCAAACTTCTGGTGTTATGCCTGTATCTGGCTGTATGCATCTTCGTATTCAACTTCCTGAAACTCGGAAGAGAAGAGAAGTTTGTCGGCGGGAATCCGGAATGCGCAAGACTGACCGGTTTGAATAACAGCCGTCTGGCGATCTTAGCGTTCATCATGGCAGGCATCGGCGTCGGATTGGGTTCATTCTTGACGATTACCTATGCGCCGACCTTGTCCAGAAACACAGCTTCCAGTGTCGGCATGGACGTCATCATCTCCATCGTATTCGGAGGCATGCCGGTATCCGGCGGCGCGCGCAGTAAGATCTACTCCGCGGTAGTCGGCGCATTATCCATGACCTTATTAAGTCAGATTATGCTGATGCTGAACTTAAACAGCGGTATCAGCCAAATGGTAAAGGCAATAATATTTATTCTTGTCGTATACATCTCAATGTCCGACAACAAGAAAAATAATTTACCAAGATAAAACTAAGTAAAGGAGGAACATATGAAATCATTAAAGAAATTCTTAGTTTTACTTCTCTCGGTGTTTATGGTGCTGGGATTGGCAGGTTGCTCCGGCAAGGGTGAAGAATCCGGCTCCAAAGGCATCGACAACATGAAAAATGTAAAGATCGGTGTTCTTGTAGCGGATGCTACCGGCGCGGAAGCTCTGGCATTCCGTTCCTACTATGAGAACTACATTCAGAAACAGTACAATGTTACCTTCATGTATTCCGATGAATTGGCAGATGCAGCGGCAGAAAGCAGCGCCATCGATAACTTCATCGCGAACAACTGCAAGGCAATCATCTCCTTCGCGTCCGCAGACCGTCCGGCACAGATCCGTAAGTGCGCGGAAAACAAAGTCTACTACGCAGTAGCGACCGGTACTCTTTCCGACGATGAATATGCGGAATTCAAGGATAATGAATACTATGTCGGCGCTATCGGCCCGGATCTTTATACCGAATTCCAGGCAGGCTACAACATGGCGAAGTATTATCTCGATCAAGGCAAGACGAAGTTCGCAATCTTCGGCGGCGCGACTCCGTACTATGTCGATATGCACATCTACCGTACCGCCGGTATGTTAGTCGCAATGTGCGAAGCAGGTAACGGTGACTACAACGGCGCAAAGGATTTCGGTTCCATGATCGGCACCATCTACGGCATGAACTGCCAGTTGACTCCGGCACAAATCGGTTCCGTTGAACTGGTAAGCTATGTCGGCGGTTACGATTTCGATGACGCTTGGTTCGGAAAACTGGCGGAAGCTGCGAACAACCCGAACGTAGAAGTACTCCTCGCGGTAGGAAGCGGACTTGATACCTTCGCGGCATTCAAGAGACCGGATCAGGCATTAGGCACCGTAGATTCCTACACGGCAGACGCTGTCAAGGCGATGGAAGCGGGAACTCTGAACTACTTGGCAGGCAAGTTCTCCGCATCGATCGGTCCGATCTTCATGGCAACTGTTTCTGCAGTACAGGGCAAGCCAATCCGTACGGCAAACGGCGAAGCGTTAGCGTTAAGCCAGGGTTATTGGGTAGCAACCAGTGCGGAAGAAGCGAACAACTACTTCACGGTTGATTCTTCCACGACCGATCCGGCTTACACCAAGGCAATGTTAGACAAACTGTACGGCGCATCCTATGACGATTTCGCAAAATTCGTCGGCGCGTACAGCTACGAAGAAATTCAGAATTTAAAGAAATAAACACATCATTCTTTTGAGGTAATGACTATGAGTAAAGGAAAGAGACTGGCAGGCACTCTGGCGATTCCGGTAATCGCGTGCATTGTTACAAACGTGATCTGTCTTGCGAAGGGCGTGCCGATGTTTGAAACAGGATTAAACTGGCTTACATTTGTGCGCGCAATCGCAAACGTATCTTTAGTAACGTACGCGTTATCCATCAACCTGAATTCCGGAAGATTTGACTTCTCGGTAGGTTCGATTGCGCTGCTGGCATCGGTGCTGAGCGCTTCGATCTCGGTGAAGTACGGATTGCATCCGGCGGTGATGCTGGTCCTTTCCCTGCTCTTCGGATTGATCCTGGGGTTCATCAGCGGCTTGATTTACATCACGGTGAAACTTCCGCCGATGATTGTTTCCCTGGGAGTAGCTCTTCTTTATGAAGGCATTGCGTACACATTGACCGGAGGACACGGCGTATCCTTTGTCAACAACAAAGAACTCTTAGGATTCGCTTCGGTTCCGAATTATCTTCTGATCATTGTGATTGCGCTGGTCTGTGTGGTTGTGATCTTTGACCATACAACCTTCGGATATGACTATAAGGCATTGATCTCCGGACAGAGAGTTGCGGTAAATACCGGCATCAACGAAAAGAAAAACGCGTTGATTTGTTACACGATAGCGGGGGGACTTATGGGAGTGCAGGGATTTATTTCCGCAACTACCACCGGCAGCATCCAGATGGCATTAAACTTCGGATCGATTGCGCCGATGTTCATGGCATTCCTTCCGATGTTCATCGGAGGATATATCGGAAGATACTCCAATGATAAGCTCGGATATCTTCTGGGCGCAGTATCCATGGCGTTTGTGTCGATGCTGTATGTACGCTTGATGGTCAACAGTTCTGTCCAGCAGGTCGTATCCGCATTATTACTTGTAGGATTCCTGATCTTCCTGAATAACGAAGGAAGAATCAAAGGTCTCTTACACCCGAAACACGAAAACTAGAATAACAGAAAAGAGGAAGTCCCATGAATTTTAAGGAAAAACCGTTCATGTTAAATGAGGAAGATATTGCCTGGGTGAATCAAACCTACGAGGCAATGACCGAGGAAGAAAAAGTCGGACAATTGTTTTTCCCGATCGGATATTCCTCCAATCACGATTATTTGAAATATAACATTCTAGACAAGCATCCCGGCGGATTGCTGTTCCGCACGGGAAGCCGGGATGAGATGTTTGACACGTATACCTTCTTACAGGAGGAAGCGAAGGTGCCGATGCTGTTATCCGCGAACCTGGAAGCCGGGGGAGACGGTATCGTACATGAAGGCACACCGTTCGGCAAACAGCTTCAGGTATCTGCCGCAAACGATCCGGTCCATGCATACCGCTTGGGAAAAGTCTGCGCAAAGGAAGGAAAGGCCGTCGGCTGTAACTATGCGTTCGCGCCGGTGGTGGACATCGATATGAACTTCCGTAATCCGATCACCAACGTACGGACCTACGGAAACGATCCGGAAAAAGTATTACAGTACGCAAGGGAATATATCCGCGCGTGCAATGAAGAAGGAATGCTGGTGTCCCCGAAACACTTCCCGGGCGACGGAGTCGATGAACGCGACCAGCACATCCTGACCTCTGTAAACACTCTTTCAAAAGATGAATGGGATCAAACCTACGGTATGATCTACAAATCATTGATTGAGGACGGCGTGAAAACAATCATGGCCGGACACATTGCGCTTCCGGCATACCAGTCTGAAGAAGAAAAGTATCTTCCGGCGACCCTTTCGAAAGATATTCTGACCGGATTGCTGCGGGAAAAGCTTGGATTCAACGGATTGATTATCTCCGATGCGACACCGATGGTCGGATTCTGCAGCGCAATGAACAGAAAAGACGCCGTATATACCGCTGTCATGGCCGGCTGCGATATGTTCCTTTTCAACAAGGACTATAACGAAGACTATCAATGGATGCTGGAAGCTTACAGGGAAGGGAAACTGACGAAAGAACGTTTGGAAGAAGCCGTCAAACGGATTCTTGCGTTGAAGGCCTCCATGGGCATGCATAAAAAAGACAACCGCCCGTCTAAGGAAAACCTGGAGACTGTGGGCTGCGAATTACACAAATCGTGGATGAAGGAATGCGCCGACAAGGCGGTAACCTTAGTGAAAGACACCCAGAATCTTCTTCCGGTTTCTTCGAAGAAATATCCGAAGGTTCTTTACCAGATCATCGGAGACTGTGATTCCAATGCGCGGGTCGAAAAGACCTTCACCGAGGAAATGACAAAACGCGGCTATCAAATGATCCCTTACGAGAGAGAAGTGTTTGATTTCGCGAAGCCTCTTCCGTTTGACAGCGTTACGGAATTCAGAAACAAGTATGACTTAGTGGTATACATCGGAAATATCGAGAATGCTTCCAATAAAACAACGAACCGGATCAACTGGTATGCGTTATTCGGACTCGGAAATAATATTCCCTGGTTCGTGAAGGAAGTTCCGACGGTGTTTATCTCCTTACAGAATCCGTATCACCTGTTCGATGTGCCGATGGTGAAAACCTATATCAACTGTTATTCCAATCATGATGAGATGATCCGGACGGTTGTCGGAAAAATCAACGGAGAAAGCGAATTCAAGGGCGTGAATCCGGTGGATCCGTTTTGCGGAAGGGAAGAGTTAAGACGATGATACGCGGATTGATTTTTGACTTGGACGGTGTATTGGTAGACACCGCGAAATATCACTATCTGGCCTGGAAGCGTTTATGCGCGGAACTGGGTTATAAATTTGATATCAATGATAACGAACTTTTGAAGGGTGTATCCCGGATCCGCTCGTTTGAAATCATTCTGGAGATCAACAACGTGACAAAAACTCCGGAAGAGATCGAACATTATTGCGGAATCAAGAACGGATATTATCTGGAATATATTCGCAGGTTAACGGAAGATGACATTTTACCGGGAGCGAAAGAGTTCCTGGAGGATGCCAAACGGTTAGGCTATAAACTGGCGCTGGGTTCTGCCAGCAAAAACAGCCGTCTGATCCTGGACCGGCTTAAAATCGAAGACATGTTCGACGCGATTATTGACGGAACGAAAGTTCAAAGCGCCAAACCGGACCCGGAAGTCTTCCTAAAAGGCGCAGCGGAACTGGGGCTGAAACCGGAAGAGTGCATCGTGTTCGAAGATTCGGCGGCAGGAATTACCGCCGCAAGAAACGGGCATATGCGTCCGGTCGGTGTCTCCAATCCGGAGATCCGGGACTATTGCGACTATTTCATCCGCAGTTTCGCGGAAACTACAGCGGAAGTGCTGGTGAAGAAAGTAACCGGCGAATAAAGGGGAATGTATGATCAATGAACGATTTCTTCAAAAAGCGGAAGAATGCAAGCCGGAATTACATCACGAAACGGTAACTGTTCCGGGAAACGGAGAGCCGATGAAGGCAGGCGCGGAGGCCGTCTTTGATTTCGGCAATCATTATGTCGGTTATCTGTCCGTTGATTTCGGATATGAAGGACATCATCCCGATGCGCCGCTGTATTTTCAAATCCAGTTCGCCGAAATCAAAGACGAATTGAATCAAAACCCGGCGGAATATCACGGCTGGATCTCCAAAAGCTGGATCCAGGAAGAAAAGATCCACTTCGATGAAGTGCCGGGAATATGCGCATTGCCGAGAAGATACGCGTTCCGCTATGTGAAGATCAAAATCTTATCCGTATCGGATAATTATTCCGTAATCATCAACTCCTTGAGCGCGGATACGGTAACTTCCGCGAAAGATGATCAATTGAGATATCCGGTGCTCCCGGAAGAAGACCGGAAGCTCTATGAAGTGTCCGCCAGAACTCTCCGTTCGTGCATGCAGGAAGTATTTGAGGACGGGCCGAAACGCGACCGCAGGCTCTGGCTCGGCGATTTACGGCTTGAGGCCATTGCAAACTATGAAACATACCGGAATTATGACTTGGTGAAGCGGTGCCTGTACCTGTTTGCCGGAACAACTCTGGAAGAGGGAAGACTCTCCAACAACCTGTTTCTGTATCCCAAACCGGAATGTGATTTTCAGACGATGTTCGATTATACGCTGTTCTATATCAATACTCAGTGGGATTACTATTGTGCGGCGAAAGATCTTGAAACATTGCGTGAACTGGAACCGGTTTGCGAAACACAGCACCGCTTACTGAAGGAATACTTCGGAAAAGACGGGCTGTTGGATATGGAAAAAGCCGGAAATGTCTTCATCGACTGGAATTTCAGCTTGGATAAACAGGCATCCGGACAGGCAGTCTATATTTATGCGATGAATGATCTTTTAAAAATCCAAAAGGAACTTCATAAGGACACCGGGGAACTCGAAGATGAAATCCGCAGGTTATCCGAGGCATCCATGAAACTGTTCGATGAAGAAAAGGGATTGTTTGTGAGCGGCCCAAACCGTCAGGTATCCTATATGTCACAGATTTGGATGATCCTGGCAGGTGTTGTAAAGGACAAAGATGCCCGCGAAATTCTGGAACGTGTTGAAAAAACACCGGACGCAGTCACGATGAACAGTCCTTACGCGTACCATCATTATATTCAGGCATTGATCGATGCCGGACTGAAAGACAAGGCATACGCCAAGATGAAAGAATATTGGGGAGGAATGCTGAAGATGGGCGCGGACACCTTCTGGGAATTATACAATCCGGAAGATCCGGGGGTATCTCCGTACGGAGGCATCATCGTGCACAGTTTCTGTCACGCATGGAGCTGTACACCGGCATACTTCTTAAACAAATATTTCGCAGATTAAAAGGCACTCAAAGTGAAGTGATACGCTAAAAGTAGACAGGTGAAAAAAAACACCCATCTACTTTTTTTGTACAATGAAAGAAGAAAGGAAGTGATGA
>CACYEP010000179.1 GCA_902773425.1 uncultured Erysipelotrichaceae bacterium
GACATTTCATAGTGCTCAGAATATTCGGAATGTCTGCCAGAATGCGAAGTCCTTCCGCATCAATAACAAGCGTAGAGGTGATATTCGCCGTAAGCCATTGAAGATCGGTTACTTTGGATATTAAATTAGTGCATCCGGAACCGAAACACGCAGCTTCCAATTTAGGAAGAATAGGCTGCACGGATACAAACAGCGGTTCCCCGTCCTGCCTCGGATGATAAACGGAAGTAATTTGGTTTGCGGCAAGGATCGGATAGATATCTTGCGGAACCGAAACATGTATGTAAGAGGTGCCGACGGATCTTGCGCCGAGAATGTTTAAAATACCTGCGCCTGCCATACCGTAGGAGCCTCCGACAATCAAAATTGTACCGTTGTCGGACTTGTTGGAACCGGGATCCCGGAACGGGAAATTTTCGAAAAATTCTTGTTCGTTCATAAACTCATTATAGCCGAAAATGATTTGACAGATAACAGAAATATGGTATTATAGATACGTAGTTAGATGTATCTAACTTAGTGGGGGTATCTGTTGAACCGGTGAATTGATCCACCTTCGTTGTTTGAATGTACTGATCCTTAGCCCAAAGGATACTGTGTGATTGTTTCACGCATGCTGTACAGGTAACAAACCATCTCTTCAAATTATGCCTTTTTCAAGCATTCAAACACTCGCCGGTTCAACAGATATTCTCATGCAGATTCCTCCGGGAATCTTTTTTTGTGTCATGATGCAACAATTATTCCTGTTTTCAATGGCTTTATATGGGAAAACCAGGTTTGTACAGTCCAACAATCACGCTGCAGGGTAAAACGATCACGCTGCAGATGTCAAATGTGAAAAAATTGAATCAGGAGGCGCGACTATGCGCAGAAATCTATTGATATTTATTGCAGTATGCTGGAAAAAGCGGTAACTTCTTTTATCAAGGAACACGAAAACATCTTAAGTGCGGAGAAAATTGATTCTATTTACGAAACGCTCTATCCATTGACTCATGTAAGCGAAGAAGTAAAAGAAAACATATAGAGGAGATAAAAGCCTCTCTGCTGACGGAGGATGAAGGCAGCGAAGAACAGAGGGAAGAAGAGGTAAGGGAACCGGAAGAACCAAAAGCAGAAGCGGCGGTTGCGACTACAGAAGAACGACTTGTTTGTCCGCGATGCGGAGGAAAATTGGTCCTCCGAACGGCAAAGAAGGGGACAAATACAGGGAACCAGTTCTATGGTTGTGAGAATTTCCCTAAATGTCGGTATGTAAGGAATAAATAGCTGTCTGCATTAATCTTGAAAATCATTCGGTGTGGTACAATTCACATGAGAAGGAGTGAAGACAAATGAAGAAAGCGTTCGTATTATTTATAACGGCAATTATGCTTATGACAGTACTTGGATGCGGAAAGCAACACGAGCATACATGGGCAGATTGGGAAGTAACTAAAGCGGCAACAGTTGAAGAAGAAGGCAAAAAGCAAAGAATCTGCAGTAAATGCGGGGCAACCGAGACTGAATCAATTCCAAAATTAAAGATAATGGAAGTTGAACTTACAAAAGATAACTTTTCCGAGTATTTCGAATTCTCAACTGGGGGTAGGTTGTATGTTGATGCTTTTGGGGCTGCAACAGGCTATGAAGCATTCGCAGAGTACGCTTTGAAGGACGAGTATGCAAAC
Source organism: uncultured Erysipelotrichaceae bacterium (assembly GCA_902773425.1). Lineage (GTDB taxonomy): Bacteria > Bacillota_I > Bacilli_A > Erysipelotrichales > Erysipelotrichaceae > RUG11872. Next base: position 1,674 of record CACYEP010000179.1, read on the forward strand.
AGAGTTCCCGAGATGATGGCCTACAGTAATAATCAGTCATGTGCAATCAAATATACAATAACAGGGAGAAGTGTATATTTGATTTTACTGGACTCGAACAACACCAATGCCAGACTGGAAGCAATCAACAGCTATGATATTGATCCTGTGCAGGAATCGACCAATATTATCGGCACTATGGGCGAGGATGGCAAGGTAGCACTTACTTTTGTAGTAGGATTCTTCCCTAGTACGAGGGTGGATCTTCTTCCGGAATTACCGTCGGAAAATCAGATTTCCATTGAAGATGTAACAGGAACGTTATATCTAACCCAAGAATAACCTACTTCTCCTGATCTATAGGTTTCACTATGTTTATTCTTTCATTGTATTTAGTGAGCGTTGCGAATTAAAAAAGATTAATAATAATTCGAAACATCAAGTTGTCGTGAAAAGAGAGATGCATAATGTTTGGATGTTTTTCGTTTAGCGTGAGTGCAATTCTGATATTTTAAGAATCCTTAAGCAGGGATGCGATCAGTATCATATTTCTGTATACTCCCCATGAAGTTCAGAATGAATAAAAAATCGAAGGCTGTCCTTCGGTTTTTATAATACGGAAATCAGTTCGGATAAAGATGGGAAGACTGCGGATGCCTTGGCAAGTATTTCTTCAGTGGGAGGAATAAGATCCGGAATCATGATTGGCTTCATACCGGCCGCATAGGCTGCGCGGATTCCGTCGGGGGAATCTTCAATGACTGTACAATCCGCGGGATCGTCACCGAGTTTTTCGGCGGCTAACAGGAAGATATCCGGATGAGGCTTTCCGCGCTTTACCATTTCCCCGGAAATAATTTCATCAAAATACTCCAAGATCCCCGCGTTACGGAGGTTGTTTTGGACGAGCGGAGAAGGCGTGGAAGATGCGACTGCCAGCTTGATTCCTTTTCGCCGGAGATGTTCCAGCAATTCCTTCGCGCCGGATTTTAGCGGAACCGGTTCGGTTTTATAGCGTTCACAAAACAAGTTATCTAAATCATTCCAGATTTGTTCGTAGGGGAAATCGTTTCCGTACTTCGCGCAGAAGATTTCTTTGCCGTCTTGTGCAGGAATGCCGACCATGCGCAGTGCCAGGTCCATGAATCCCGGATATCGGTTTACATCGACAACTTCTTTCCACATTTCCAAATAAATCCGTTCGGAATCAATCAGGGTTCCGTCCATATCAAAAATCACTGCCATAGGAAACCTCCGCACCCATTATAACAAATGAAAAGGCCGCCTGGAGACGGCCTTTTCAAAGGGATAGAAAGGGAACTATTCAATCTCGATGAACTGTTCAACAGGTTCTTCTTTTACCGGAACGTTCTTCGGGACGGTCAGATGTAAGACACCGTTTTCGAATTTCGCCTTGATATCTTCTTTCTTGACATATTCGCCTACATAGAAGCTTCTCTGGCAGGAACCCTGGAAACGTTCGCGGCGGATGACTCTGCCTTCGGTGTTGTTTTCGGTGTTCTCGTTCGAAGTAGCGGCGCTGACGGTCAGGTAGCCGTCATTCAAGCTGATTTTGACATTTTCCTTCGCGAAACCCGGAAGGTTCATATCCAATTCATACTGATTCTCTTTTTCAATAACATCGGTCTTCATCCATCCGCTGTCAGTATTGCGGACAAGCGGGCGGTCATTGAAGAAGTCTCTCATATCATCATCCATAAAACTGTTCATAAATACTCTTGGTAATAACATAATTTATATCCTCCTTAGGGACGTGCCCTTGATGAATCGGTGTTCTCATCGATTACAATTATGTTATATACCGATGTTTTAGCACTGTCAAGTCGAGAGTGCTAAAAATTGACAAAAA
>CACYEP010000180.1 GCA_902773425.1 uncultured Erysipelotrichaceae bacterium
AGTGTATTGCTGATGAGCGCCGGATTATGGGGTTGGTATAAATTGAATTCATGCAAACTGGATGACAGAGTATGGAAATTCAGTGCTTCCGCATTTCTCGGTTATGCGGTTCTGGAAGTGATTTCTGCCGCAGTTTCGTCCGGAGAGTTCTTCGGTTTTATTTCCGATGATACGGTCATCGGCTATGCGTTTCCCTTACTTCCGTTAAATATTCTGTTTACATTGATGATGAGAAAGCCGCTTCATCATTTGACGGTTTTCCTGATGTATCTTTCCAATGCGTTGATTTCCTATTTCTTTGTCCGTAAAAAAGAACTGCGGAAGGGTCTGATCTGGGTTCTTTCGGCGGCTGTTTTGAGTGCATCGTTCGGTGTGATCATGTTTTTGAACAGTCCCGGCAGGAAATACAGCGGCCATGGTTTTAAATATATGCACGGCTGGTCGAGCACGGACTTCTCGGATTATCTTCCCTACAGCAATCCAAGCTCCTTGGTGATTTTGGATCATGATGCTTCCTATATGATTGAGGAAGAAAAGAATTTCCCTGTTCTGGACGGGGCAGAAGCGTGTTATCCGATGTATTCTTCTTTTGCGAAGAATGTGTACAGAAACATCGGTGAAATCGAGAAGGCTGTATCTGAAACGAAATATGAATATACCAACGGAAAATATGTGAGCTTTACCAATTCCTCAAGCGGATTTAGACGTCTTTTGTTCAAAGAAATTGATATTTTCTTCGGATCAAGACCTTCCGAGGGAATGCTGAAGGAAGCGGAGTACTACGGTGAGGAATTTGTATTGACACCTATCGCGAAAGAGGCCTTTGTCTTTTTCGCGGAAGATAAGAATCCGGTAAATGATTTATCCTCGGAGGATATCAAAAAGATTTATTCAGGAGAAATCACAAACTGGAAGGATGCCGGAGGAAAGAATCAGGAAATCGTAGCTTTCCAGAGGCCGGAGGAATCCGGTTCACAGATCATGATGAAATATTTTATGGGAGATGTTCCGTTAAAGGAGCCGAAGACCTATGAAGTGTTCAGCTCTATGGGGGGCATTATTGACCGGGTTGCGGAATACCATAATGAGGCCGGCGCACTGGGATATACATTCCGTTATTTCCTGGAAGGCCTTCATCAGGAAGACCGGGTAAAGATGCTGTCGGTGGACGGGGTTTATCCGTCCGCGGAGAATATTCAAAACGGTTCGTATCCTTTTACAACCTACGTATACGCAGTAACTCTGAAATCCAATGAAGATCCGTATGTTCATCAATTCATTGACTATATTTTGTCTGAAGAGGGTCAATCGATCGTATATCAATCCGGCTATTCTCCCGTGAATCCTTATATTAAAAGCGCAGACGGTGAAACAATGTGACCTGATGCGATTTTTTTGTGTGTTAAAGGGTGAGGAAAGTTTGATGAAGGAGGAAACGGGTATGAAGAAATGGATCCTTGTTTTGGCGGTGTTGCTGACGGTTTGCGGTTGTTCGGCTAAAAAATCGGAGGATGACGGGTACTCGTACGGCATGAAGAATTCATCGGATTCAATTGCCTATGTGAACGGGTCGCCTGAATACTACGAAAATAACGGGGCAGAAGTGCCTCGGGATCCAAATCAGGAAAAACTGGTTTATACGGGAAATATCAGCATTGAAACAAAAAACTATGAAGATTTTACTGCAGAAGTGTTCAAGATCGTTTCCAAGTACGGGGGATTTAAACAGGCAGTTTCTGAAAATGTATGGAATAACAGACGTCATATGAGCCTTACGGTGCGCATTCCCGCGGAGCACTTTGAAGAGTTTCTTGATGATTTGAGAAATACCGAAGGTTCTTTGGTGAGTGTTTCTACGTATGTCGACAATATTACAAAACAATACTACGATAATGAACTTCAGATTCAGTCCTTGGAAACCCAGCACGAAAGACTGTTGGAACTGTTGGAGAAAGCTTCGAACCTATCCGATGTAATTCAGTTGGAAGAGAGATTATCCGATGTAGAATATCGTTTAAACAAACTGTATTCCGAGAAAAACACCATGGATGCGGATGTTGCGTTTTCCACGGTGGAAATGACAATTGATGAAGTAACCGCTTATACCGAAACAACCTTCTTAAAACGCATTAAAGACGCATTCAAAGGCAGCTGGAGGAACTTTACGGATAACCTAGAAGACGGAGTCATCTGGATCATTTACGCTCTTCCTGCGCTGATTATTGTGGGAATTGCCGTATTCTTCCTCAGAAAGCCGGCGAAAAAACTGTGGAACAGGCACTTTGGCAAAAAGAACACTGTACTGCCGGAAGAAGACAAAGGAAAATCTCAGGAATAAAGAAAAGCCGGATAATCACTTATCCGGCTTTAACTGTTTATGCGGGGGTTATTGTTTGTTCTTTCTGGAGAAATAGTAAGCAACTCCGGCAGCAACCATGCACACAGCCATTTCAATCAGGTTGGCTGCGGTTAAGAACGTGTCAGCGAACGAAATTTTTTGAATCAGGCATCTGACAAAAACAATACCGGTCCAAATAAGAGCACCGGCCAGGCAGCTCAGAATCGTTTTCAGTAATAATCTGTTGTTCATTTTATGTACCTCCTTTTTTATATTAACTTTTCAGAGAAATTAGTCAAATGACATCTTAGTGTGTATAAAGAAAAGCCGCTGATGATCAGCGGCTTGTTTTCTTTCTGGAGCGGGCGAGGGGAATTGAACCCCCGTGTCGACCTTGGCAAGGTCGCGTTCTACC
>CACYEP010000181.1 GCA_902773425.1 uncultured Erysipelotrichaceae bacterium
CCACGGTGACCTCAGTTTCCCCGGTCTGAAGATCTCCGGCAACTCTGCCCGTGCAGATGACATTTCCTTCCGCATCAAGAATCTTAAGGACCAAGTCATCTCCGTTTTCTTCCGCCGGAGCGACCTTGAAATCAAAGGAGAAATCAACGGTATAGACATCATTGGAAGTATCGGAATCTTTGTTGTTCGCATTGTCTTCCGGTTTCCCGGTAATGGTTAACGATACAGAATCAATGAAATTTTTTTCATTGATGATGGTGTTATTGGTATTCTTGTCCTCATCGGAAATTGCAGTCGGTTCCAGATTCACCAGATAATGATACAGTTTAAAGAACATATCCGTGATTTCCTTTTCCGGGACAACTGCTTTATTGCTCTGGGTAAACCCTCTGTAGTTATTACCGTAATAAAGGTTTACAAAAGTGGTGCCGTCCATTGCGTTGGAGAATGTCCAAATGGAATACTGCGTTGCCGCCATAGCCAAACCTTCGGTTAAGAGATTCATTTCTTCTTCAGTAAACTCACCGGAAGTCAATAACTGTTCTTTCATATAATCCAGACTGCCGAATCCGGAATCAGTTCCCCAATAACCGTTATTCGCAACCGTACGGATCATGATCGCCTGGTCCTCGTCATAATAGGAAGCATCTTCTAAGTTGTATACGTTATAGTTGTAACCTAGAATCTCCGACGTGTTGATGTCAGCGCAATACGCAGTTAAGCGATTTCCGTTACGGTCTTCCAGAGTAAAGTGTTCAACATTACTCCATCTTGCAGGATATTCTCCTTCAACCGTTTTATCCATCAGGTATAATCTCGGAACTATAAGGCCTGCGCCGGCGAATTGACTTGGTTTGTTCCATATATACAGTTTGAAATCACCGTCTTCATAAACCGGAGCTTCCGTTTCCGTTCTCGGCTTAGCAGAAGCCCAAGCTGCAAACATCTGGCTGAACTGGTCAGATCCTAAAACAACATAATTGTATCCGTCGGTAAACGGGTACGGATTGGTATCGCTCAAAGGAGTTACATCCGTAATATAGTTGTTCGTCCCATCCGGAGTCTGAACATCCAGCAGATAGGACAAATCATCTTCGTAAATATCTCCGTGCGTTTCGGATACTTCCACCGCAGAAGTGGTAACGCCGGCTTTTCCGGCAGTGCCGGATGTCTCGGTGTAATCATAAATGCCGTCGTTTTCGGACTCTCTTGGATCACCTTTGACCGTTGCTTCAGGAGCCGCTGACTGCGAAACATTCTGTCCGCCTGCCTCTAATACAAGACCGATTTCAACTGCCGGAGCCGTATAAGTGACTTTAGAATCACTTCCTCCGCTTGCTTCATATAAACCGTCTTCAGATACCGAAGTGTACGTATCTTCGAACGTATGATTTCCGTTATCATAAGTTTCCTGTTTGCTGCGATAGTTTACAAGATAACCGTTTGCTGTCGCATAATCCGCAGCTTCCCTTAAATCCGTCTTAACGCCGTTTTCATAAACAGAAGTTACTTCGGTTTCCACAGTTTCAAAACTGCCGGCAGATGTTTCCACGTTCACAGATTCATTTTCCGCATATACGGCAGAAGGTGCGATTCCCGAAAACACCAGTAATGCCGCCATGAGAACGGTAAGAATCTTTTTCCCTGGGTTTTTCATTCTCTATTCCCCTTTCAATCATAACAGACTTATTTTAATCCAATTCACAGGTCAGCCTTTGTTTATGGGGATGACTGTACCGGCAATTTTCTTCAGAGCCAAATTTAAAAAAGCAGTCAATTACAAATTTGCCTGCTTTCGGATTTCAAATCATTGAGAATTTTATGCCTTAGGAGAAGTCTTGTTCTGACTTAAGACGGATCTTCCTGAGTGACCAAAGCGCAGCCGGAACTTCTATCAGAAGCATCAAACCCCAGCCGATTCCGCTTCCCATCGCAACACCGCGGATTCCGATCTTCGGTGCCAGAATATATGTAAACAGTGTCCTGAAGGATATCTGCACAGCGGTGCCGATAATCGTCATGCGCATGCGTCCCATCCCGCGGAAGAACCCCTGGAATCCGTTGGTCAATCCCGGAAGAATATACAGAAATGCCATCAAAGAAAGATAATTACTTCCGATGGCAACCACATCCTCCGCAGCTTCTCCGCTTACAAACATACCTACGATGAAGGCGCGCAGGGCAAAGGTAATAAGCGCAATCAGACATCCGTAAGAAACTTCCATGGCGATTCCGGTGTAAAAGCCTTTGCGGATCCTTTTCTCTTTTCCTGCACCTCTGTTTTGTGCAATGTACGTTGAAATCGCCGAAGAAATTCCCTGTTCCGGGATACATGCAAAATCATCTGCCCTTGTTACTGCGTGGAACGCAGCAATGGAAGAAACTCCCAGCAAATTGACCTGCCCTTGAATCAATACTTTACCGATCGGCTGGATTGCCTGCTGAATCGCGGTCGGAGCACCGTAATGCACAACATCCCGGAAAACATCCCGGTCATAGTTCCATTCGCTTCCCGACGGTAACAGTTCCGGGTTCTTCACGATAAGATACCGTATCGCAAGAAATGCGCTGGCGGCTTCCGCAAATAAAGTCGTCGATGCGCTGGTGATAATTCCCATATGAAATATTCCGAGAAGGATCAAGTCCAGCACAGCGTTTAAGATTGAACAGAATGCCAAGAACTTCAAAGGAGTTTTGGAATCCCCTACACTCTTCATAACCGCGGCAAGCGCATTATAAGTAAAAGTAAACGGAGCGCCAAGGAATGTGATCCGGAGATAAACGGCAGTAATACCGGATATATCGTCGGGCACTCCCATCCATTTCATAATTGAACCGGAAAGAAGGAAACCGGCCATAGCCAGAAGGCCCGAAAGAAGAATGCCGGAACGCAAAGTCACCGCAACCGTTTTCCTTAATGATGGCATATCCTTTGCGCCGAAGTGTTCACTCATCAAAATGCCGGCACCGATACAAAGACCGGAAATCGACAGAATGACCAAATTCATAACCGGAGCCGCAATCCCTTCCGCGGCCAATGCATTTTGACCGATGAATCTTCCGGCAATCATGGAATCCACTGCGTTATAAGCAAGCTGAAGCCAATTCGCCAAAAGCAGCGGAAGCGCATATCTCCATAAATGAGAAAAAGGAGAACCTTCTGTCATATCACGCATAGAACATCCTCCTTCCGTAACAACACTATTTTATTCACTGATGATTTAAATGCAACAGTACTTGAAACCTCTTCAACTTTATTTTGCGTAAATCAGCCCGACCAGATCGGCTAAAACCCGGTTTGGAAGAATTCTTGTCAAAAACACAAAGAATTTATACTTGCCTCCCAGTGTACAAACAACCGGAACGTGTTTCGCCAGCGCCTTTTTCGCCACATACTCTCCCGCTTTTACAGACGGGATACCGTTTCTTTCATCGTGTTCCATCACTTCAACACTGCGGTGAATTCTTCCGCCGTATTCATGATCGCCGGCCGCGCTCTTTTTGCGCGCATCCGTAAAGCCGGTCGCTATATCTCCGGGCATGATCGTGCATACTTCGATCCCATACGGCTTTACCTCACTGTATAAAGCCATGGAATACGTGCGGATTGCGGATTTCGATGCGGAATAATAAGCCTGGAACGGAATCGCAATCGGCGCAGCCACCGAACTGATATTGATGATCCGCCCGGACCGCTGTTTTCTCATGATGGGAAGAACCTCTTTGTTTACCCGCACCATGCCGAAAAAATTCACGTCAAACTGTCTTATCGCGTCCTTTGTTTCCGTAAATTCAACGGCACCGGAAATACCGTATCCGGCGTTATTGATCACCGTATCGATTCTGCCCTCCGCATCCATTACCTGCCGGACCGCATCTTTCACCTGTGCTTCATCGGTCACATCCGCGCGGATATGTATGGCGGCACCGGTTCCTTCATTCCTCCGGCTTAATTCATATACCGTACAACCGGCTTCTTTCAGATATTTTGCGGCGTACAGTCCGATTCCGCTGGTTCCGCCGGTAATTAATATGACTTTCTTCATTACGTTACCTCGACATGATGTATCACTTTATCATATCCAATAAATCTTTCACATAGACTTCCGGCTGATTCAAGGAGTATTCTCCGTGATAAAGCCCCTTCTTAATCTCAAGGCGGCTTCCCGGTAATAACTCATGGATCATTTCCGCAGACCGAATCATCTTATTCTGTTCTTTCTCTCCGGCAATGATGCGGACGGACGCCTTACAGTTTTGAATCTCAGGTTTCAGCTTATACGCGGTATTTGCCTTCAAAAATGCGATCATATTATCTTTTGTGATCTTTGAAGTATCCGTGTAATACTCCTCAAACAAATCTTCACGGATACGGAGATACTTAAACTGCATTTTCGCAAACCACTTCTTCTTGATCAGGCCGTAGCTTGGACCAAATGACGGTGCAATCAGAGCGTTAGTCAGATCAGAAGGAATTACGGATGCACTTTCAATAATGGCGTACCGGCAGATATCTTTCCGCATTGACAGCATTTCCGTCAATATCTGCGCACCTAAAGACAATCCGCCGATCAGAAACACAGAACCTCCGTATTCGCTGTCAATGAAGGATATAATCCTGCCGGCATTATCTTCTATACTTCGAAAATCGCTGTCACTGTCCGCATGGCCGTCCAGTACCGGAAGAACTACATGAAACTGTTCACTGAGCAATTCCGCTTCCGCCCGGAAATTCCACCATGAAAGACCTCCTCCGTGCAGAAACATAACGATATCATTGTGTTGTTTTCCGTACTCTATAATTTTCATGTTTCCTCCGCATTAGATTAAAAACCGTGTGATTATGAGATAAGGGGCAAAGCATCGCTGTGTTAAGCACTCTGCATTCCTTTACATATCAAATGATATTACAGACTGTTATCCGACCGGCGGAACCAGTCAATTCATACAGCAAGTTGGATATCGGCAAACGGGAATTTGTTGACTTTATCTATATCGTCTCAATTTCTGTATCTCACCCAAACACTTCATCAAACAGGATAGAAACAGATCCTTCGCTGCAGAATTCTCTGACGGAATAACCGAGATTTGGAGCTTTGTAGGAAGGATCTGCTCCGGCATCCTTCAAG
>CACYEP010000182.1 GCA_902773425.1 uncultured Erysipelotrichaceae bacterium
ATATTCTCCAGATAGTTTGCGGTAGCGATAAATAAGACATTGGACAGATCGTACGGTTCTTCCAGATAGTGATCGCTGAAGAACTTGTTCTGTTCCGGGTCCAACACTTCCAGCATCGCGCTGGACGGGTCTCCCTTGTAGTCGGATGCCATCTTGTCCAATTCATCAATCAGGAACACCGGATTGGTCACTCCGGCCTTTTTCATGCCTTCGATGATTCTTCCCGGCATACTTCCGATATAGGTACGTCTGTGTCCGCGAATCTCCGCCTCATCATGAACTCCGCCGAGGGACATCTTTACGAATTTACGGTCTAACGCACGCGCCACAGATTTCGCGAGGGAAGTTTTACCGACACCCGGCGGACCGACCAAGCATAAAATCGGCGCATTCAGAGAGTTGGTCATATTCTTTACCGCAATATATTCCAAAATGCGGTCTTTCACCTTCTGCAATCCGTAATGATCTTCGTCCAGCACCTTCTTGATTTCATTTAAGTCGGTGCGGTCTTCCGTCATCTCATACCACGGCGTCTTGAACAGCCAGTCCAGATACGTCCGTTCCACGCTCGCTTCAGCGCTTCCCGACGGCAACAGCTCATAACGGCTCAGTTCATCCTTCATACGGGCTTTTACCGATTTCGGGAACGGTTCATTTTCCATTCTCTGACGCATGATTTCTATATCATCCTCGGTATTCGCCGTATCGCCGAGTTCTTCCTTGATCATGCGCATCTTTTCGCGCAGGAAGTAATCTTTCTGGTTCTCCGCAACGCGTTCATGAACTTTATCCGAGATTTCCTGATCGATCTGGTTCATTTCCCGTTCCATCTCGATGATTTCCAGAACCTTCATAAGACGTTCGTTCAAATCCAGCGTCTCCAAAAGGTCCTGACGTTTTTCTAAGGTCATCGGGAAATATTGCGCAAACTGATCGGATAAAATCGGGGCGGACACACCTCTTGCGAGCTGTTGGATCACATCCCGCGGGAACTTCGTGCCGGCCTTCACGACCTCTTCGAATTCCGACGCAATCTTGCGGACAAGAGATACTTCGATCTTTTCGTCACCGGTAATGTCAAACAGCGGCGTCACGTTCGCCATGAACATCTTTTCACCGCGGATCAGCTCTTCCATGCGCGCCCTGCGCACACCGGAGAACACGACTCTTAAAAAGCCGTTATCCTTTGTGACACGCTTGATCTTACAAATCGTACCGACCGAGTAAATGTCATTGGCACCCGGGTCGTCCACGCCGAGTTCTTTCTGGCATACCACAAAACAGGTATTGTCATACTTCGACTGAGCTTCTTCCAGCGCATTCAGGCTGATCGGTCTTCCGACTTCGATCGGAATGTCCTGCAGCGGGAAAATCACGGCTCCGCGCGTGCAGATCACCGGCAGCGGATACTTTACTAAATCTTTTTCTTCCATACTTGCCTCCTTTCAAGACAGAGGACAGGTTCAAAAAAGACGCTTAGGCGTCTTTTTCTTCTTTTTTCGTTTTCTTACCGGAGGATTTCGGTTCCGGCTTCAACGCGACCGCCTTGTCTTTAATCAAATCAAGGGCTTTACGTAAACTGAGGTCGTAGCTCAGATCTTCCGCGGAAACGTACTTCTTAACCTGTTCAACATCCATGCGTGCAGAATCTGCGAGAGACTTGAATTCTTCTTCCAGTTCTTCTGCGAGGACATCCAGTTTTTCTTCCGCAGCGATCTTCGCTAAAACCAGGCGGGACTTCACGCGTTCAGCCGCGTTGCCGCCGATATCTTCACGTACTTCCGTTTCCGTCTTGTTAAGCATCTTCAGATACTGATCAAACGGGAAACCCTGCTGCGCCAAACGGTTCTTCATATCGTTCAGCATATAATCTTTTTCGCTCTCGATCATCGCGTCCGGAATATCAACCTTCGCCGCATCCGTAACTTTCTTCAAGAGTTCATCTTTCAAAGATTCATCCGCATCCGCCTTCTTGCGGTCCTGGATATCCTTCTTGATCTTCTTTTCAAGATCCTTCAGAGTTTCGATTCCTTCTTCGCCGAGATCCTTTGCCAGATCATCATTGAGTTCCGGAACAACATTCTGTTTGATCGAATTTACTTTTACTTTGAATACAACAGCCTGACCCGCGAGGTCTTTTGCGCCGTATTCTTCCGGGAATGTTACATTGATGTCTTTTTCTTCACCTGCAGCCATTCCTACCAACTGTTCTTCAAAACCCGGGATAAATGCACCCGAGCCGATCTCCAGCGGATAATCCGTACCTTTTCCGCCTTCGAACGCAACACCGTCTTTGAATCCTTCGAAATCGATGACCGCGATATCACCGTTTTCAACAGTTCCTTCTTCCTTCGCTACCTGTTCGGTGTATTCCTTGCGGATCTTTTCGAGTTCCGCCTTGACTTCACCTGCGGTCGCATTGGTCTTTGCCGGTGTATATTCGAGTCCCTTGTATTCACCTAATTCAACTTCCGGAGATACCGTGCACATGAATTTCAGTGCAGCAACTTCCTTGGTGAGGGATTCAATATCCAGCGTCGGACGGTCAACTAAGGTTAACTTCTGTTCTTCTACGCCTGCAGCCAGCGCTTCGTTCGCTACCAGGTCGATCGCTTCGTAGAAGATTTCCTGATCGCCGACCATACGGCGTACCATTGCCTCCGGAGCCTGTCCTTCGCGGAATCCTTTCACTTTAATTTTCTTGGCGATTTTGTTGAACGCCTTTTTCTGGGCATTTTCCCAAACTTCTCCGTCTACGGTAACGGTCAGAATGCCTTGGGACTTTTCTTTTAATTCCCATGTAGATTTCATGATAACTTCCTCCTAAACCATGACTTATACATTATACTCTGTTATTCGGCCATTTCAACGAAAAGCCTTTCAACCAAAAGGTGATTGAGCCCGTTTTTTTCTCTCCAGTCATCAAATTCCGCGGTTCTGCAGGATACTTTGAACACATACGCGGTCACACTGAGCGCAATTTGCGCGCTTTCTGAAAGATTCCAGAGATACGGAAGCCTGCGGAATGCTTCTTCCGCAAGTATGCCCGCAGCCATTTCCGCGGCCGACGGTTCCTTGGACATGAGCCATTCCCGGATATACTTCAAAGATTCTGCGACTGCTTCCGAAGTATCCGGAACGTCGATCCTTGACGGAACAAACTCCCGGATGCGCCCTTCTTCCTTCACCCTGTACACATCCCCGATTTCCTGGGAATGCAGAAAATTGATCAGAATTCCCCGCACAAAGGTGTCCGCGCCCTCTTTGAGGAAAAACTCTTCCAGAACTTTCTTCTTTTTCCGAAGGTTTTGGTTTTCCAGGAATCTTACAGCTGACATCTGCTGTTCCGGCGTACCGGACAAATACTCCGACACCTCTTGATCCGTAAGAACCGGATCGCGCACCTCACGGTTTTGGGAAACCGCAAAGCGGACCTCGTCGCGAAGTTTCAGGAATTCCGGCTCAAACTGCCGGTCAATGTACGGCATGGATAATTCCTCTTCCAGCATTCTCATCGCGCGCTCATAATCTTTCTTTTCGATCAGACTGCGGATCTCTGACAGAGTATTCTCGTAATAGCCGTCCATCTTTAGCACTCTTCCTTTTGGTCTGCTAATACTATACTATCCGGTTTTCATCTTGTCAAATGATTCGCCCGAAGCACAAAAAAACCCTTCACTCCGAAGGGTTTGATTTCAAGTGGCGTCCTAGGAAGGATTCGAACCTTCGACCACACGCTTAGAAGGCGCGTGCTCTATCCGGGCTGAGCTACTAGGACAACTCGCACATAAGATTATAGTGATTTCTTTTTGCCAAATCAAGCACTTTTTCTTATATGCGTTAATCTTTTGTCTATTCGGTAAAGTAATTCCCCTGCTCGCCGGAATGCATCTGATTTCCCGGAGTCGATAAATACGGGCGATAACGGAAATAATCCGAGCGGTAAATCATCGAACTGATCTTAAACAAGTCTTCCACTTTTTTCGTGATGGACTCTACGTACTGACTGTCAGCCGAAGGATCTTTTGCGTCAAAGCGGCCGGTGCTGTTGTAGTAGATTCCCTTTTCCGTCGCCCAGTCTCCGTTGGTGAAAATCGCGATTTTTTCCTGGTCGCTGAAGATATCCGTGCCGACATATAAACGCGGATCATACGAAAGGTTACAAAGGTTTGCGACGGTCGGTACGATATCAAACGTACTGTTCAGCGTATCGACCTTGACGCCTTCCTCCATCCCTGCGCAGTACAGTACAAACGGCGTCCTGTCTTCATTTAATCCCACGGTGCGGTCTAACCCGGGCTCATTGATATATGTCTCAAAATAAACAAACGGTGTGTACAGCGGATGATGATCCGCGAAAAAATATATGAGGGTGTTTTCCAGCTTGCCGGCTTCCTTCAGGGCATTCAGAAGATATTCCATTCCCCGGTCGAATTCCATGGACTTGGAAAGATATCTTTTGACCATGATCGGATAATCCGGATGAACACGGTTGATTTCGTCCAAATATTTATCTCCCAGTTCGCTGTATTCATCGTACGGGAAATGCATGCTGGAAGTCACATAGTGGGTAAAGAAATGATCTTCGTTGATAAAATACGGAATCGTCAGTTTGAACATCTCCAAATCGCTCGGCCAGCCATATCGTTTCGTATAGGTAATATCGTCATAATTCAGATAGAGATTGCAGTCCGAATGCGAATACAGAGTTCTTCTTTCGTAGAATTCATCCTTCCAGTTATGGAATGCGCTGGTGTAATACCCGCGGTTTTTGAACAATGTAAAGATACTTTCGGAGTAACTGTTGAACGCATACTCGTTCGGTGTGCAGACATCCGATTCCGGGATCAAGGACATCAAAGAAATAAACTCCGACTCCCCGGTCGTGCAGCTGTATTTCGGCGTGTAATGATTCGTAAAATCGTATCCGTTTTCCTTCATCATCCATAAAGTCGGCGTCAGTTCCGGATCCAATGCCATGTAGTCCAGTGCTTCCACCATGATATGAATCACATTGTATCCTTCAAACACCCCGGTCATCTCATTGTAGTCCGTCACCTCACGGGACATCAGATAATTATCAATCGTCTTGATCCGCGAATCCGTCTCTTTGGCCGCATCGATCTGCCAGCGCGTGTCCAGAATAAACCGGTGCTGTTCAACATCCTCTGCTTCCGTCTTCGCATGCGGCTTGATGACTTTCGGCTTCTCCACTTCGACGGTAAGATCTTCCGTCTTGGTCAGCGCCAGTACATCACGCCATAAAAAACGGTGCACACCGAATTCATAGAAGGCTTTCTGAAGATATTTCGGAAAGTTGTAAAGAATCTGCAGATTATTTGCTTTCACATAATACACAGACCCAAACTGGAATAATACCGTCAGCGCAAGAACTGCCAAAGCTCCCTTGAGTCCTGATGACTTTTGCGGTTTATACAAGATCGTCGAAATGATTCCGAGAACCGGCGCAATCAACAGAGTCCAGAATACCGGATGCATTGTCGTAATAAACGGAATTACAAACTGACCGATACGGCCTCCTCCGTCTGCCACTGCATTCCAGGACATATAATTTCCCATCGAATTATAGAACTGCAGCTCCGTGATCCCATAAGCCGCAATCAAAAGCGCGGAGACATCGATTACCGCATTCCCGGCTTTTACCGGAAGAAAACTGCAGACCAATGCCATTCCGAGCGACAATGTCATAGTAAACAGGAAAATTCCTAAAAACGGTGCGTCAAACACCGTTTCAAACGTTATCCGGCGGAAGAGCACTTCCGTGATCATCAGCACCGCAAACAGTTTAATAAATGAAAATAGAAAGAAAGAATGACGTTTGAAC
>CACYEP010000183.1 GCA_902773425.1 uncultured Erysipelotrichaceae bacterium
AAATCTTTCCTTCCTGAGATTATCTATAGGGCTGATTCCTTCAGCAGCGCTGGTATTCTTATCATTTCGTAATCAATATCATTGGAGTGCGAAGATACTGGGAATTCTTCTTTTGGGATTGAATTTGTATTTCAGTTGGTACAATATCCAACACTATATGGATTATGTGAATCTTTGGCACAATATTACAACACCTTGAGGGTAATGTGTCTTATATAATGTGATAGACCGAAGACCGGAAAACATTTTTTTTCCGGTTTTTGCTGAATAAGGAAGCATAAACAGGTTTTACCCTGTCCGAAAGTTACTTTGAAGGGTTTCTTAATCTGTCCAAACAATGTTACAATGACTACGATTCAGGAGGATTTTATGAACTACGATGATAAGATGCGCGCACGTCTGGACGCGATGAAAGAACGCTACCATCAGATCAACGATCAGCTGATGGACACCGGTTTTATGTCGGACGCGAAGAAATACGCAAAACTGTCCAAGGAACAGTCGATGCTGGATGCGCCTGTCAGCGAATATGAAAAATTATTAGCCAATGAAGCGGCAATCGAAGAGGCGAATCTTCTTGCCGAAGACAAAGATCCGGATATCGTGGCTATGGCAAAGGGAGAACTGGCGGAATTGAATGCCGAACATCAGGCAATTTTAGACCGCCTGGAAGTCTTATTGATTCCGAAAGATCCGGATGATGACTGCGACGCAATCATGGAAATCCGCGGGGCAGTCGGAGGAGATGAAGCCAACATCTTCGCGGGGGATTTATTCCGCATGTATTCGAAGTATGCCGAATCGAAGGGATTCCGCATTTCGGTTATGGATGCGAGCGAGTCCGAAGCCGGAGGATTCGCATTGATTTCGTTTATTGTGAAAGGAAACGGTGCGTACGGACAGATGAAATTCGAGTCCGGATCCCACCGTGTACAGCGTGTTCCGAAGACTGAGTCCCAGGGAAGAGTTCATACATCGGTTGCGACCGTATTATGTCTTCCGGACATTGAAGATCCGGATATCGAAATCGATGAAAAAGATTTGTCGATTGAAAAACATCATGCGACGGGTGCGGGCGGACAGCACATCAACAAGACCGAATCTGCGATCCGTATTGTGCATATTCCGACCGGTATTACCGTCAACTGCCAGGAAGGAAGAAGCCAGATGGAGAACCGCGAGACCGCAATGCGCACCATCAAAGCCCGTGTATACGATTACTACAAGAAGAAACAGGAAGAAGAAAAGCACGAAAAGACCCAGTCTTTGATCGGAACGGGTATGCGTGCCGAAAAGATCCGTACCTACAACTACCCGCAGAACCGTGTGACTGATCACCGTATCGGTTGGACCGTGAACCAGCTGGACCGCATTATGGAAGGCAAGATGGATGACTTGATTGCGGCGCTGCAGGAAGCGGATCAGAAAGCGAAAATCGCGGGAGAGAACGCATAATGCCGACCTACCGTGAAGCGTTAAGAACTGCGACCAAAGAAGTCGAGAACCTCGGAATCTATGCCGAAAGCGTACAGGTGCTGATGCTGGAAACGGCAAATCAAAGCCGGAATGATTTATACCGGGACTATAACGAAGAGATTCCCGCGGACGTATACGAAGAGTTCCGTAAGGGCGTCGAACGTTTGAAAAAGGATGAACCTTTGGCTTATATCCTGGGATATACGTGGTTTTACGGGCGTAAGATCAAGGTCAACGAAGACGTGTTGATTCCGCGTCCGGAAACGGAAGAACTGTGCGCGAATGTTTTGGCGGACATTGATGAATATTTTCCGGAAGGCGAAATTGACGCGGCAGATGTCGGAACGGGTTCCGGAGAAATCGCGATCACATTGAAGCTGGAAGAGCCGAGACTTCGCATGATCGGAACCGATATCAGTGAAGACGCGCTGAAGGTGGCGAGAAAAAATGCTGAAGAACTCGGTGCCGATGTGACGTTCTTACAGGGAGATATGCTGGAGCCGCTGATTAAGGCAGGAAGGAAGTTTGACGTGTTTATTTCCGATCCGCCGTATATTCCCGCCGAACAGAAAATTGATGCGAGTGTAAAAGAATACGAACCGCATGTAGCCTTATTCGGAGGAGATGACGGATTGAAGTTCTACCGGGCAATTTTCCGTGATGTAAAGAAGATTCTGAAAGACCGGTTCATGCTGGGATTTGAGATCGGATATGATCAAAAAGATGCCTTAATGAAACTGGCGCAGGAGACGTTCCCGGAAGACCGGGTGGAAGTATTGAAGGATATCGCCGGAAAAGACAGGATGCTGTTTGTGTACCGGGTCGATGAAATCAAGAAGTAGTAGTCTATCGGGCGAGGGAATGGTATAATATAAAACCGAAGAGGCTAAACCATGAAAACCGAAATGCTGACCTGGGAAAACATGGACCAAATCGTCGCTTTGGTAAAACAAGGCGAGGTTGTGGCGTTCCCGACAGATACGGTTTTTGGGCTCGGTGTGGATTCTTCGAATGAGGAAGCCATTAATAAATTGAAATATGCAAAACAGAGGGATGCGGGGAAACCGTTCCCTTTTATGATTGGAAAGTACGGAGATTTGGAGAAATATGCGTACGGGACAAGGAGGTACCGGAAATTAATCCGGAAGTTTATGCCCGGTGCGTTGACAATCATTGTGCGGAAGAAACCGGTATTGCCGGACTATGCGGTAAACGGAAATGAAACTGTAGCAATCCGTATGCCGGATGACCCGATGTGCCTGAAATTATTAAGGAAGGCCGGAGGGATGTCGGTGACCAGCGCGAATATGTCCGGAGAACCGGCTGCCAACAATGAATCTGAAGTATTGGAACAGCTCGACGGCAGAATTGCGGCAGTCGTAAAAGGCAATGCGAAATCCGGAGTTCCTTCGACGATTCTGGATCTTACGGGAAAGGAACCGAAAATCCTTCGCGAAGGGGAAATCAAATGGGAGGACCTGAAAGAGTATTTATGAGAGATCTTGCGATGAAAGAAATTCTTCGGAAAGAAGAAGACCGCCAAAGACACAATATCGAACTGATTGCGTCGGAGAACTTCGTTTCGGATGATGTCCGGGAGGCAGTCGGCAGTGTCTTGACCAATAAATACGCGGAAGGATATCCCGGAAAGAGATATTACGGCGGATGCGAGGTCGTGGATGAATCCGAACGTCTCGCGATTGAACGCTGCAAGGCTCTGTTCGGCGCGGAACATGTCAATGTACAGCCGCATTCCGGATCGGCCGCCAACATGGCGGTATACCGCACAGTCTTACAACAGGGAGATACCGTCTTAGGAATGTCCCTTGATGCGGGCGGACATTTGACGCACGGACATAAGCTCAGTTTTTCGGGACATGACTATGTGTGTTACGGATACGGAGTGGATCCGGAGACTGAATTGATCGACTATGATGCGCTGGAGGAACAGGCATTGACTCTTCGTCCGAAGATGATTATTGCGGGTGCCAGCGCTTACGCAAGATTTATTGACTACAAGCGGATCCGTGAAATCGCAGATAAAATCAATGCGGTCGTGATGGTGGATATGGCGCATGTTGCCGGACTGATTGCGGCGGGACTTCATCCGAATCCGGTTCCTTATGCGGATTTTGTGACCAGCACAACGCATAAAACCCTGCGGGGACCCAGAGGCGGGTTGATCCTGTGCCGGGAAAAGTATGCGAAGGATCTGGACCGGGCAGTGTTCCCCGGAATACAGGGAGGCCCGTTATGTCATGTGATTGCCGGAAAAGCTGTCGCGTTCTATGAAGCATTACAGCCGGAATTCCGTGAATATCAGGAAAGAGTAATCCGCAACGCGAAAGTGTTGGCGGAAACCCTGCAGAGCGAAGGCGTACGGATCGTGTCCGGTGGGACGGATAACCATATGGTGCTGGCAGATACGAAAACCGGCTTCGGCCTAACCGGAAAAGCGGTGGAAACGGCGCTCGACAAGGTGTGCATCACCGTGAATAAGAACGCGATTCCGTTTGATACGGAAAAACCTGCGTATACCAGCGGGATCCGGCTGGGAACACCGGCCATGACAACCAGAGGATTCGGAGAAGAAGAATTCCGCAGAGTCGGCCATTGGATCGCGGAAGTTATGCGGCATCCGGAAGATGAAGAAGTTCTTTCGAAGATCCGCGAACAGGTACTGGAACTTACATCGAAGTTCGAATGAAGGAGGACAGAACGATGTTATATGTATTAAATCACCCGTTGATTACTCACAAGTTAGCGATTATGAGAGACAAGAACACATCCACGAAGGATTTCCGTCAGAACCTGGATGAAATTGCCGGCTTAATGGCGTATGAAATCACCCGCAACCTTCCGACCAAGGAAGTTGTTGTGGAAACCCCGATGGGAGAATGCGTTACATCCCAAATCGCAAAGGATATCGTATTAGTGCCGATTTTACGCGCAGGATTAGGCATGACAACCGGAATTTTGAATCTGGTTCCGACGGCAAAAGTCGGTCATATCGGCTTATACCGTGATGAACAGACATTGGAACCGCATGAATATTTCGGTAAGTTCCCTCCGAATCTGGAAGATGCGGAAGTTATGGTGGTAGACCCGATGCTGGCGACCGGCGGAAGCGCGGATGCGGCAATCACCATGATCAAGAAACGCGGAGCCAAACAGATCCGTCTGGTATGCTTAGTAGGCGTACGTGAAGGTGTGGAACGTGTTCAGAAAAATCATCCGGAAGTAGACATTTACTTGGCTGCGTTAGATAAACAGCTGAACGAAATCGGTTATATCGTACCGGGTCTCGGTGACGCGGGCGACCGTATCTTCGGAACAAAGTAATGAGTTTTTGGAAAGCCGCGGCGATGGGTATGACCATAGTGTCCGAAATCGCCGCCGGACTTCTGATCGGATACTTTCTGGATGTTAAGTTTCAAAGTGAGCCGGTTTGTTTGATTATCGGAGTGTTTTTGGGGACGGCAGCCGCGTTTATGTGGCTGTACCGGCTGGGGAAAGAAAATGCTGGATAAGACTCTTGCGAAAGCTTTGAAATATTCGTGGATCATCGGGACCGCGGCCGGATTGATTTGTCTTCTGTTTGAAAGAAGGATCCTGCCGGCGGTATTGTTGGGAAATGCGGCATGCACGGTGTATTCCTTGATGCTGAATACGAACATCGTGAACATGACGAATCCCAGCAACCCGAATATGGATGGGTATAACGGAAAGAGGGTCCTCCGTCTTTCGGTTCTGGGGATTGCCATGGCGATTCCGTTCATTTTTCCCGGTATATTTATGTGGTACGGAACCGTGCTGGCAATTTTCCTGTTCCGGGGAATAACCGTGTTTTTTGGCACAAATACAAAATAAAGCTTCTATCTTAGGCTGTCCGTTTTCAATGGACCGGTTCAGTTCGGAAGCTTTTTTTATTGCGGATTGGCTGAATGGCGGATGTACGGGAGCAAAATTAGACGTATATAAAAATTAAGATGGTAATACAAGGAGGCAATATGAAGGATCTGAAAAAAGCATTCGCAGCAATTGTTGTCTTGGGATTATGTTTGGGAGTAGGACATTTAACGGGACTGAGTTTTTCCGAATTTATAGTCAACGTAGAAATCAATCTGAAATCGCTGGTAAAAGTCCTGGCAATCATTTCGGGCTTGATCGCGGTGAACTATCTTTTGAAAATGATTCTGGATTTGTTTCGCAAGCGCAATACCGTACTGACGATTCTATACAGTCTTTTGGACTACATAACCGCCACACTGTGCGTGGTTTGGTCTCTTCGTATCCTGGGAGCGGACATTAACGGTATTATCGCCGGAATCGGAATTCTGGGCTTGATTATCGGAATGAGTGCACAGGATATCATCAATGATTTGGTTACCGGTGTTTTCCTCCTTTTGGAACAGGAATATAAAGTCGGAGATACGATCGAAGTTGACGGCTTTTCGGGAAAAGTGACGGAAATAGGGATCCGTACCACAGCGATTACTGATAACGGGGGAAATGAGAAAATCATCAATAACAGCGCGATGACCAACATCTTGAATAAGTCTTCCTACCGCAGTGTTGCGGTCGTGGATATTTCCCTTCCGGCAGATACAGAGGTGAATAAAGTTACAGGAGCTGATTACGGAGATATTAAGTGCCTGGGACTGGAAGAAATCGGTGATGAGCTGACCTTCCGGTTCATCAAGGAATGCGATGAGAATGAAATTTATGAAGTCCGCCGTAAGATGAACGTTGAATTGCTGGAAAAATTCCGTGAATTGGAACTGATGTGACATGACGAAAAAAGCACGAATCATTTACACAGCAGTTGCTTTAACATGTACAGCGGTTGCTGCGGGTTTTATTACGGGAGTTCACGCGGAACAGAAGCCTTCACATCACGGAGAAAAAGTGACAGTGTCCTTCGACACGAGATGGCTGAGCGGGAATCCGGACGATTTGGAGTTTATCATTGAATATCAAGGAATCCCTGAGGAACGGTATGTAGTGGATCAGGAGGCCCGGGAGGAAATCAGTCATTACGAGACGGTCCATCATTCGGAAGTTTCTCATCAGGAGAATGTTTATTCTACCAGAACAAAATATACCTTTACGTTACTGGATATTAACGGTGATGAATACACGGAAATCTATTACGATCTGACCGATGAAGAAAGAAGGGCAGTCTACCGTTCTGCCAAAGTGAAATCTGTGGATACGCAGGAAGAACGCTACGTCAGCGGCACCAGAACGGTAATTGACCGGGAAGCTTATGATGAAAGAGTGAAAGTAATCGATCAAAGTGCCCAAGAAGAAAGGGGACATTACGAAACGGTTTATATCGGTCAAAAAGGATACTACGTGAATAAAACTGAAACGGTCCCGTACAGCGGAGAAGGTCATTTTGAAGGGTGGATGCGCAAATCCTCGGAAGAGAGGAATGAAGAATGATGCCTGAATACCGCCGGTTACCGGATGAGTTTAACCGCGATCCTCAAAGTTCACTCACGGTTCCTGAAAAACGAAAATCTGCGGTCCGCAAAAGAATGCTGACATTTTTCATTGCGGCAGCACTGATGTTTGTATTACCGCTTACCGTGGGGGTCGGACTCGGAACCAAACAGGCTTCTTCCCCGATGCCGGATCCTTCCCCCGATCCGGTTCCGGTTCCTGTCCCCGGTCCCATCATGCCGGAGGTTTTTACTTTTAAGCCGGGAATCTATGAGGCTGCGGGAAGTTACGCAGAGTTTTATGAAGACGGCAGCGGATGGTTCTACAACGGAAAATACTTCCTTCCGATGACATGGAATCCGGATACCAATGAATACCGCTGCGCCGGTGTTTATCCGGAAATAATGAATATCTCCAAACCCTCAGGGACTGTCTACTATGCGGTATCTGAAGGAACGGTAGAAGTTGATGCGGAGAGAAGAGGAATCCGTATTATGGATCCCTTCCGGCAGATGACGTTCCTGTTTACGGTGTCTTCGAAATCTTTTGATACGGAATTCATTGATGCATATTTGAATAATCCGGTTCTTCCGGAAGGCAGATGGGACGGGTTGATGATTCCGAAGACGGAATATGTCTCGGCGTATGTGATGGGGATGGAAACATTTAAGGATCATGCGACTCTTTTCCTGACAGATTCTGACACTCTGCGCAGAGAGAGTACTCCGGTATCTGTGGGGTTATCTATGAAGGACTGTGTGATTCAAATGGAACCTGCGGAACCTTTGGAATACTATGTGCATATAGGAGACCGGGAAGTGCTGTTCCGCCACCCGGATCCTTTAGAGGCAGGCTTGTTTTTTACGGATGAAGGAATGTACATCTTTACATATCTATTCTCGTTCCAGGTTTATTCGAATGCCAGACAGTAAAGGAAATAATTGAATCTGCACAAACACCGGAAGAAATATCCCGGTGTTTTTTGTCAAAAGAATAATTCTGTCGTGACTCAAAACTTGAGTGTACGGGGGATGAATGCTAAAATGGTCATATTGAAAAGAGGAAAGACATGACGATTAAGATTCAGAAAGAAGTATGGTCGATCCTGATTGTGACAGGGCTTTTGTGTGTGCTTTGTGTGGTTCTGGGCTCGGCAATCAAGAAATCGAATCCCTCCGAGAAGCCGAAAGGACTCGCAAATCTCGGACTGATTATCGTCAATTTCTTCAACGGGCTGGTGGAAACCAACATGGGAATCGAATATGTCAATTTCCTTTCCCCGGTGATCGGTACCATCGGCATGTACATTTTGACAGCGAATTTAATCGGATTGTTCGCAATTCCAAACCCGACCGCGAATTTTTCGGTGACATTGACCATGGCATTTTTTGCTTGGCTGGTCATTGAGGGAACTCAAATTAAAGTCAAAGGGGCGAAAGGATTCTTCGGAGGATTGTTTGAACCGTTTGCGCTGTTCTTACCGGTCAATATCTTCGGAGAATTATCTCCGCTGCTGTCGCTGTCGATGCGTTTGTTCGGAAATATCTTAGTAGGCGGCGTGCTGATGCAATTGGTGTATGCAGGAACTTCTCTGCTGAGCGGACTTATTCCTGTCATCGGCAAGCAATTCAATATTTTCGGTCCGGTGTTTGCACCGCTTTTGCACGCTTATTTTGATGTCTTTTCGGGCGTTATTCAGATGTACATTTTCATTATGCTGACTACAGTGCTTGCCAAGAGCAAGGCTGACAGTTAATAAAAACAGGAGGCTATATTATGGATTATCGTTTCTTAGTACCAATCGGTGCGGCTATGGCAGTATTGACCGGCTTCTCAACCGGTATCGGGCAGGCAGGTGTTGCAAGACAGGCTGTTGAATCGGTAGGTAAAAACCCGGAAGCTACCAACCAGATCCGTTCGACGATGATCGTCGGCTGCGCGGTTGCGGAAACCTGCGGTATCTACGGTTTATTAACGGCAATCTTACTGATTTTCGCATTCTAACCGGAGGCGTTCTATGGAGTTGAATCTAGATATTCAAGGTCAACTTCTTCCGAACATTGCGACGGTAATTGTACAGCTTCTCGCGACGCTGGTGCTGTTTCTGTTCGCGAAAAAATTCTTGTGGAAACCTGCGAAAAAGTATTTTGCGGATAAAGCGGCTCTGATTCAGAAGCCTTTGGAAGATGCGATTGAGCGTGAAAAGGCTGCACAGATCGCCAACGAAGAGGCAGATCAGAGACTCAATGACGCTGCTTTGAAAGCGAAGGCTATGATCGAGTCCGGCCAAAGAGAAGGTCAGAAAGTCAAAGATGACCTGATTGAGGAAGGTCAGAAACAGGTAGACCGCATGATCGAGAATGCGCATGCGCAGATTGAGAATGAAAAGGCGAAGATGGAAACGGAGATGCACGATCAGATCGTGGACGTAGCGATGGAAGCGGCGAAAAAACTGATGAAGGAAACCGCGACCGGAGATGCGCACAAACAGTTGATCGAAGATTTCGTGAGGGACGTTTCGAATGGATAGCCAGGTTGCGAAGCGGTATGCAGAAGCGCTGTTTTCGCTTTCCAGAGAAGAAAATTGCGTGAACGACCGTCAAAGACAGTTGGAAGAAATCGGAAAAACATTCGAGGACAACCCGGACCTGGGTAAGGTCTTTTGTCATGTGAAAGTGACAAAGGAAGAGAAGATGCGTTTGATTGACCATGTATTTCGGGAATATGACCGGGAAACCGTGAATTTCCTGAAATTACTGTGTTCCAAGGGAAGAATGGAATATGTGACGCGGATCGTAAAGGAATTCCGGAATCTGTGCGATGAGTACAACGGAATCGTCCGCGGCATCATCTACAGTCCGTACAGCATGACGGATGAAGAACGGAAGAAAGTGGAGAAGACGGTCGGAGAAAAACTTCAGAAGAATGTCTGTCTGGAGGTCCGGATTGCGCCGGAACTGATCGTCGGAATACGTGTAGAAGTAGAAGGCAAAGTCTTTGACGGCTCGATGCAGAACCGGATTGAAAAGATGAAAGCCTCATTGAAGGAAGCAAGGTGATACGATGGCATTAAGACCGGAAGAAATCAGCGCCCTGATCAAGGATCAGATCCGGCACTATGATGAAAAACTGGAATCCAAAGACGTAGGATATGTCATTACGGTCGGCGACGGGATTGCGCTCGTACAGGGACTGGATAATGCGCTGGCGGGAGAACTTTTGAAATTCCCGGGAGACGTCTACGGCATGGTCATGAACCTCGAAGAGGAACATGTCGGTGTTGTATTGCTGGGGGATGACCGCAACATCTCTGAAGGGGATGAAGTGGTCCGCACCAGAAGAGTCGTGGAAGTCCCGGTCGGGGATGAACTTTTGGGGCGCGTTGTAGATGCGCTCGGACGTCCAATCGACGGAGGAAAGCCGATTGACGCGAAGAAGTTCCGTCCGATCGAACGTGTCGCGCCGGGTGTAATTACCCGTAAATCGGTCAGCGAACCGGTTCAGACCGGATTAAAGGTGGTTGATGCGGTAGTGCCGATCGGCAGAGGGCAGCGCGAGCTTATCATCGGAGACCGTCAGACAGGAAAGACGGCGATTGCGATCGATACGATCATTCACCAGAAACATGAAAATATGTATTGCATCTACGTGGCAATCGGACAGAAAACTTCGACTGTTGCGCAGATCGTTCAAAAATTGAGAGAAGCCGGCGCGATGGAATATACGACCGTTGTTGTATCTTCCGCGAGTGAGACTGCGCCGTTACAGTATATTGCGCCGTACGCGGGATGCGCGATGGGTGAAGAATGGATGGAAGAAGGCAAGGATGTCTTAATCGTCTATGATGACTTGTCCAAGCACGCGGTAGCGTACCGTACATTATCGTTATTATTAAGAAGACCTTCCGGGCGTGAAGCGTATCCGGGCGATGTTTTCTACCTGCATTCCAGATTGCTGGAACGCGCGGCGAAACTGGCGCCGGAATACGGCGGAGGATCCCTGACGGCTCTTCCGATCATTGAAACGCAGGCCGGAGATATTACTGCGTACATTCCGACGAATGTTATTTCGATTACCGACGGACAGATTTTCTTACAGACCGATTTGTTTAATGCGGGTATCCGTCCGGCAGTTGACACCGGTTTGTCGGTGTCCCGTGTAGGCGGAAGCGCGCAAATCAAGGCGATGAAGAAAGTCGCGAGTTCTTTGAAACTGGAATTGGCACAATACCATGAAATGCAGGCATTCGCACAATTCGGAAGTGATTTGGACCCGGCGACCCAGCGGACGATCGATCACGGAAAACGCTTGGAGCGTCTTTTGATTCAGCCGCAATACAGCCCGATGGATGTTGAGGATGAAATTGTTGCCCTGATGTCCGCGAAGAAGAGAGAACTGGATAAAGTTCCGGTAGATCATGTTGCGGATTACGAGAGACTTCTGATTTCGCATTTCCATGCGGAACATGAAAACTTATTGAAAGAATTATTGGATACCAAAGTCATGAGCGCTGAACTGGAAGAGAGCTTCGGAACGGCGATTCATGAATTTACAGAGCGTTATTTAGCAAATACTGAGGCAGAATAAGAATGGCGGAGACACAGGTTACTATACGGCGCAGGATCCGTTCCGTAAACAATACCCTTCAGATCACCAAAGCGATGGAACTGGTTGCGACCAGCAAACTCCAGCGTCAAAAGAACAGAATGCTGGAAGGAAAGGTTTACGCGGATACCCTGTATGAAATCATCTCCAAGGCTTTCGGGGCGTTGGATGAGACAAAGGCAGAGTCCATTTCACCGTATCTGGTGAAACGGGATTTTGACCGTCCGTTGGTAATCGTCTTCGGAAGCGATGACGGTATGTGCGGTGCGTATAACTCTAATCTGGATAAGTTTGTCCGTGAGAATGTCGGCCCGAATGACCGGGTGTTCGTCTGCGGAAAAAAACAGATCCGGACATTTGAGAGGGAAGGAAGAGAATACTTCCGTTCGTTCGCGAATTTCTCCAGATTTGAAGCTGTGAATATCCGGAAGCTGGCGGATCAGGCGCTCCAGATGTATGAACTCGGAGAAGTGTCGGAAATCCGGATCATCTATACCGAGTATGTGAATGCGGCAACGTTTGAACCGACGGTTAAGAGATTATTGCCGGTGGACCGTTCCGAATTCCGGGGGGAAGAAACAGAGATCCTGTTTGAACCGGATCCGACAAATATCGTCGATAAGCTGATTCCGATGTATGTACGCAATGTGATGTACAGTCTGGTATTGCGCGCGAGAACCAGCGAATACGCGTCAAGAAGATTGGCGATGGAAACGGCGACCGATAACGCGAATGAATTAAAAGAAGAATTAACATTGTCATATAACAAGGCCCGTCAGGCCGCGATTACGCAGGAAATCAATGAGATTTCCGTCAACGGCATGAGCCGGGAATAAGGAGGTAGATCCGTATGTTGAATGAAGGAACAGTCGTACAGGTAATCGGTCCGGTAGTAGATATCCGCTTTCCGGCCGGGAAACTTCCGAAACTGTATAACGCAATCGAAGTTCCGCTGGATGATAAAAAGATTACGGTAGAAGTCGCGAATGATATCGGAGATGACAGAGTACGCTGTATTGCGATGTCTCCGACTGACGGTATGCGCCGCGGAATGGCTGCGTACGATACCGGCAGCCCGATCACCGTCCCGGTAGGAAAAGGCGTTTTGGGGCGTATGTTCAACGTTTTGGGTGATCCAATCGATGACGGCGAACCGATTCCGGAAAATACGCCGAGAGCTTCCATTATCCGCGAAGCTCCGAAATTTGAGGATCAGGTTGTCAAGAGTGAAATCCTTGAAACAGGCATCAAGGTCATTGACCTCCTTTGTCCGTATGCGAAAGGCGGAAAAGTCGGCTTGTTCGGAGGCGCAGGTGTCGGAAAGACCGTATTGATGCAGGAACTCATCAACAATATCGCGACCGAACATCAGGGATTATCCGTTGTAGCGGGCGTCGGAGAACGCACCCGTGAAGGAAACGACTTATATAACGAAATGAAAGAGTCCGGTGTTCTCGAGAAGACAGTTCTTGTCTACGGACAGATGAATGAATCTCCGGGCGCCAGAATGCGTGTTGCGTTATCTGGACTGACGATGGCGGAACGTTACCGCGATACCGACCATCAGGACGTATTATTGTTTATCGACAACATTTTCCGTTTCACCCAGGCAGGCTCGGAAGTATCCGCATTGCTCGGACGTATGCCTTCCGCAGTAGGATACCAGCCTACTTTGGCGACCGAGATGGGTCAGCTTCAGGAACGCATTACTTCCACAAAAGACGGATCAATCACTTCCGTACAGTGCGTATACGTACCGGCCGATGACTTGACCGACCCGGCTCCGGCAACGACCTTTACGCACTTGGATGCGAAAACCGTTTTGGACCGTAAGATTTCCGAACTCGGGATTTATCCGGCAGTCAACCCGTTAACCAGTACATCAAGAATGCTGGATCCGCTGGTCGTCGGGGAAGAACACTACCGTGTTGCCCAGCAGGTAATTCAGATTCTTCAGAGATATGAAGAATTACAGGATATTATCGCGATTTTGGGTATGGAAGAATTATCCGAAGAAGATAAGGCAACCGTTAACCGTGCAAGACGCATCCGTAACTTCTTATCACAGTCGTTCACGGTTGCGGAGAAGTTTACCGGGAACCCGGGTCAGTATGTACCGGTCAAAGAGACGGTGCGTTCGTTCGCGGAAATCTTATCCGGAAAGTATGACCATCTTCCGGAAGGCGCATTCATGTTCGCGGGAACCATTGAGGATGTCGTAAAGAACGCGGAGGCAATGGAATAAACATGATTAAAGTTCACATCTGCACGCCGGAAGGTGAATATGAAACGGTGGAAGGAGTCTCGCTGATCAATGCCGATACAACCGACGGACAGCGGGGTATTTTGCCGCGCCATATGCCAATCGTGCTGGTGTTGGAAATCGGAAAGCTGGAACTTGTATATCCGGACGGCACCAGAGATATGTATTCGGTGGATGAAGGGATGCTGTTCTTTGAGAATGACACAGCAACCGTTCTGACGGATGCGATTGAATATTCGGAAGACATTGATCTGGAGCGTGCGGTGAAAGCCAAGGAAAGGGCGGAACGCAGACTGCGTGAACGTAGGTCCGATCTGGATGAACTTCGCGCGAAGATTGCGCTGCGCAAGGCCATCAACCGTATCCGTGTCAAACAGGGAGGCACCGAAGGATGACCCATTGGCTGAAAGTCGGGCTGTATCTGATGATGTTCGCGGTATCTTTCTGGGCATTGAGCGGATTAGACTTTGCGAAAGTTCTGCGGAAGGGACAGGTGAACAAAGCACAGGTGCTGCTGTTCCTGATGTCCTTGGCGTTAGGCTGGATGAGCGCGGAGTTTCTGGCATTATTATTGAATTTAAAGTAAACGGATAAAAAAATCCGTTTTTTTTCAGGAAAACGGGAAATTGCTGCGTAGTTAATATCGGAGGGATCAAAATGAATCCGAAAGAAATACGTACGGAATTGCGGGGAAGTTCCTGGAAAACAAACTCGCGGAAACAAATTCAAAATTATCTGACAGAGGAGTATCATCAATGTATAGAGATGACACGGATGGAGCTGGAGGCACGGCTGGTGAGCGCGGCGAACTGGGCAGGAAGGCATCAATATGATTCGTGCCGGGATTTCGGTCTGAATATTCAGCCCGGCGATATCTGTTTTCTGGATTACGGCAGAGGCTATCTGAAGGAGGCAGGTTACCAGCACTTCGGATTGGTGGTATCATTGTGTGAGGGAAAGGCCTTCGTGGTGCCGATGACTTCCAATGAAAAAACATATGCCAGAGCCTTTGATCCGAAGAAGAATCCGGAAGGATTAAAGAATCTTTATGCGCTGGGTGACGTGGAAGGATTGAATAAGCGGTCGGTGTTGTTTCTGAATGACGGAAAGTACATCAACACGGCGAGAATTATTCAGATCACCGGTCATATTTCGACCGGAGGAACCATATACCGGGAGATTATAGAAAGATTAAGAGAATGTCTGAAGATTTAAAGTGGAAAACAAGCGCGGATAAATCCAAAACCTATCTGGCTGCCGTATCGGGAGGGCCGGATTCTATGGCGCTGCTGGATCAATTGATGAAACACGGCTATAAAGTAGCTGCCGTGCATATCAATTATCAGATTCCGGATGTTTCGGATCTGGGAGAACATTGCGCACGGAAATATTGCCGGAAGCACAGGATCCGCCTGCACTACCGGAAAGTGAAACACGACGGAAACGGAAACTTCGAAGCTTGGGCAAGAGATTACCGCTATGCGTATTTCAAGGATTTGGCTGTCAAACACGGATATGCGGGAATCTTCATGGGGCATCAGGAAGATGATTTGATTGAAACCTACCGGATGCAGAAAGAGAAGAATTCGGGATACAGTTATTGGGGATTGCGGACAGAAGGAAACGTGAACGGTCTGGCAGTGATCCGGCCGTTATTGGACAATACGAAGAAAGAACTTCTGGACTATGTGAAGGAACATCATATTCCGTATTATCTTGACTATACGAATGACACCAGGATTCACCGCCGGAATGAGATCCGGATGGATGAAGTCACAAAGATGAGCCGGGAAGAGCGTGATATGATCCGGAAAGAAATTGATTTGATGAATCAAAGGCTTCATGAAAAGAATGAACAGGACCGGAAGAATGCGGAGTGTCTGGACCCGTTTGACCCGGAAACATATCAATCGTTTACGGAAGAAGAACGTACGGGAATGATCCGAAGATACTTAATCGATCAAGGCGTTGAGAAAGCATATCACTTTACCGGAGTCTTTTTAAAACAGCTGGACAGGCAATTGTGTTCGGGGAAAAACCAGCGGATGATGCTGGGAGAGAATCTGATCTGGGATCTGGATTACGGGAAACTGCGTCTTCATGAACCGGCAAAGCCGTACGAGATTGTCCGGAAGAACAACCGTAAGATCCGGAGTCATCCGGTTGTAGAAACTTCGGAAGAAGGGGAATCCGTGAACGGGGTGTATTTAACCAAAGAGGATTTTCCGGTTACGGTCCGCTCTTTCCGGGAGTCGGACAGTATAAAACTCCGGTACGGCACCAAGAGAGTTTCCAGGTTCTTCATTGACCGGAAAATCCCTCGTTATGAGCGGGAAATGTGGCCGGTAATGGAAAATAAAAACGGAGAAATCATCTTAGTTCCCGGGATTGGGTGCGATTTGAGCCATTATAAAGTTCCGTATAATTGTTATCTAAGAAAAAAAGTATCAAAACAGTGAAATTGTGGTTCAATTCACAAAACCGTTTTCTTTTCGCATGGTATAATAACTCCATATTAATTTGGAGGAGAAACTATGTACGAAGCGTCTTTAATTGATGAAGTGTTGGTGTCGGAAGAAGAAATTCTGAACAAGTGCAGGGAACTCGGTGCAGTTTTAACCAAGGAATATGAAAAAGAACCTGAAAACCTGTTGGTAGTCGGATTACTCAGGGGAGCGGTTCCGTTCATGTCTGAATTAGTTAAACGCATTGATCTTCCGATTATTTATGATTTTATGGCAGCGTCCAGTTATTCCGGTACTGAATCATTAGGCGACATCAAGATCCTGCTCGATCTTCATTCATCCATCGTAGGCAAAGATGTTTTATTGGTAGAAGATATTGTCGATACGGGCATTACGGTTCTTCGTGTAAAAGAGTTACTTTATAATAAAGGTGCCAGAAGTGTAAAAGTAGTTGCTCTTCTGGATAAACCTGAAAGAAGAGAAGTGGATGTGAAAGCGGACTGGGTTGGATTTACCATTCCGAATAAGTTCGTTGTCGGATTCGGCTTGGATTATGACCAGCTTTACCGCAACATCCCGTATATCGCCGTATTAAAGCCGGAGGTATACACTCACTAATCACAAAGGAGTGTGAAGCAGATTGAATACAAACCGCAAATGGACGTTTGTGATTCCGTACCTGATCGTGGGTCTGGCATTATATGTGATGGTCACCTATTCGGGAGGAACGCAAACGAAGACACTCAGTTATGACCAATTCGTGTCATATCTGAACAAGCAGTCGATTACATCCGCGAAAATGAGCGTGGATAATACGGTCATCGATATCGCCGGAACCATCAAGGACGGGAATACGACGTACACGTTTACTGCGTCCATGCCGAATACGGAAGAAAAATTGAACGAAGTGACCGATTCCCTGACGAAGTCCGTGGAAGAGGGCAAACTTGTCATTGTGAATCCGAATGCGCGGAATTACTGGACAGAGATTCTGGCAACGGTTGTGCCGATGTTGCTGCTGACAGGAATCGCCATCTACATGTTCACAAGGATGAACAATTCGTCGAACAAACAGGCATTTGACTTCTCGAAATCCAGAGCGAAACTGGAAAGCGACACAAGAGTGCGTTTCAGCGATGTTGCCGGATGCGATGAAGAAAAAGAAGAGATGAGCGAGCTGATCGACTATCTGAAGAATCCGAAGAAATTCTCGAGGCTCGGTGCGAAGATCCCGAAAGGTATTTTAATGGCGGGTGCGCCGGGTACCGGTAAAACTCTTCTCGCAAAAGCGGTAGCGGGAGAAGCGAATGTACCGTTCTACTCGATCTCCGGTTCGGAATTCGTGGAAATGTTCGTAGGCGTCGGCGCGAGCCGTGTGCGCGACATGTTCAAGAAAGCCCAGCAGACAGCACCGTGCATTATTTTCATTGATGAAATCGATGCGGTCGGAAGACAGAGAGGCGCGGGTTTAGGCGGCGGACATGACGAACGCGAACAGACATTGAACCAGCTGCTGGTGGAAATGGACGGAATCGGTGAAAACAAGGGAATCGTCATTATCGCGGCGACGAACCGCCCGGATGTTCTGGACCCGGCATTGTTAAGACCGGGAAGATTCGACCGTCAGATTACGGTTGCGTTACCGGATGCGAAGGGACGTAAAGCCATTCTGGAAGTTCATGCGCGCAATAAGAAGTTTGCACCGGATGTTGATCTCGGAGCACTCGCAAAGCGTACGCCGGGATTCTCGGGCGCTGATCTTGCGAACGTATTGAATGAGGCAGCAATCATGGCGGTGCGCCGTGATCATGAAGTTATTCAGATGGATGACCTTGATGAAGCAATTGACCGTGTCATCGGCGGACCTGCGAAGAAATCACGCAAGTATTCCGATGAAGAAAAACGCATGGTGGCGGTTCATGAATCAGGACATGCGGTCATCGGATTGTTCCTGAAAGACGCGGAAATGGTACAGAAGGTTACGATTATTCCGCGCGGCATGGCAGGCGGATATAACCTGATGACTCCGAAGAACGAAAAGATGCTGTCAACGAAGGATGAACTTCTTGCCCGTATCACCAGTTATCTCGGAGGCCGTGTTGCGGAAGAAACCGTCCTCGGAGAAATCTCCACCGGAGCTTCGGATGATATCAAGCGCGCAACGAATATCGCGCGGGCGATGGTTCTGAATTACGGCATGAGTTCCCTCGGACCGATTCAATACCGCGAAGAAAGCGAAAATGTCTTCTTGGGAAGAGATTACGCGCAGAACCGTGATTACTCGAGCCAAATTGCGTTTGAAATTGATACGGAAATCCGCCGCATCATTGATGAGTGCTATCAGAAGGCGAAAGAAGTCATTACGGAACACCGTGATGCGCTGGATGCCATTACGAATGCCCTGATCGAACAGGAAACACTGACGGCGGAAGACCTGGATGCGATTATTCATCCGAAGGAAACAAAGCCGGAAGAAACACCGGAAGACACCGAAACATTCTCGGCATTACGTCCGGAAAAACCGGAACCGGAAAAAACGGAAACTGCGGAAGACGCAGAGCCGAAAGACGAATAGACAATAAGCCCCGCCTGGCCGGGGCTTTGCCTACAAAAGAAGGAGTATAGTATGGGAGATATATTAACGCGCGGAGTGTCCAAGGCAGGACATATTATGGCAACCGCATGCCGGACTACGGATTTAGTAAATACAGCGCAGAAGCGTCACGGATTATGGCCGGTGGCTTCCGCGGCATTGGGCAGAACTATGTCTGCGGCATTGATGATGGCCGCGCAATTGAAATATGAGAATTCCAAACTGGAGATTCAGATTGACGGAGGAGGAGATTTAGGCAAGATTATTGCGGATGCGCGTCCGGACGGGGCAGTGCGCGGTTATGTTGAAAACCCACATGTCAACAAGGGACTCAAGGAAGGCGGAGGAATCGCGGTAGGACCGGCAGTCGGTACAAACGGAACTCTCCGCGTATTCAAGGATGTCGGAATGAAGGATCCGTTTGTCGGAACCGTGGAACTCAGAAGCGGAGAAATCGGCGAAGATTTGACCTATTACTTTGCGGTCAGCGAACAAATTCCTTCGGCAGTCGGACTCGGCGTCTTGGTGGACACGGATAATTCGGTGATTTCCGCCGGCGGATGGATCGTACAAATGATGCCGGAAGCAACCGAGGAAGAAATCTCCATGGTCGAGGAAAACGTCCGAAAGATGCCGCATGTTTCTTCGTTATTGAAGGACGGAGTCAGTCCGACGGATATCATTAAGATGATCGTGCCGGATTATGTCGAGATGGAGACGTTACCGCTGCGCTGGGAGTGCACATGTTCCAGAGAACGTTCGGAAGGTATCTTACGTTCCCTGCGTATGAAAGAATTAAAAGGAATCCTGGAAGAAGACAAAGAATGCAACATGCACTGTGATTTCTGCGGAGAGACCTATCATTTCTCCGAAGAGGATTTACAGAAGATTTATAACGAACGCGTAAAGGAGATCGCGGAAAAACTTGCCGAACATGACTCCTGAGTGGAAAATCGGAAATGTTGAACTGAAAAACCGGGTTGTTGCGGCGCCGTTGGCCGGTGTCTCAAATCCGGCTTTTCGCATTGCGCTGAAAAAGTATAATCCGGGATTGATGTATACGGAGATGACCAGCGATAAGGCTCTCATCTACAAGAACCGCAAGACCTGGAAGATGATGGAAGTCAAGGAAGAAGAAAGGCCGGTGTCCCTTCAGTTGTTCGGAAGCGTTCCCGAAGAGATGGGACAGGCGGCGAAAATCGTTACGGAGAACTCCAAATGTGATATCATCGATATCAATATGGGATGCCCGATGACCAAGGTGATCCGCCAGGGCTCCGGTTCAGCCTTAATGACGGAGGTGGATAAAGCCGCGGATATCGTACGGGCAGTCAAGGCGAATACCTGCCTGCCGGTAACGGTGAAGATCCGCACGGGTTGGGATAAACAGTCCGTCAATGCCGTGGAAATGGCTTTGGCGATGGAAAAAGCCGGCGCGGATGCGATTGCGGTGCACGGAAGAACCCGCAGCCAGCTCTACGAAGGTTTCGCGGATTGGGAAATCATACGCGATGTGAAAAACGCGGTACAGATCCCGGTGATCGGAAATGGGGATATCAAAACTCCGGAAGACGCGAAAGAGAAGATGGAGAAATACGGCGTGGACGCGATCATGATCGGGCGCGGAATGTTAGGGAACCCATGGCTGATCCGTAACACGGTTCAATATCTTGAAACCGGGACATATGATTCCGGCATTTCTCTGGAGGAACGGTTTAACGCCTGTATGGATCAGGCAAAAGCGCTGGTCGAAGATTACGGCGAACTGCAGGGAATGAAAATGATGCGCAGTCATGCGTGCTGGTACGTACAGGGAATGTCCCATGCGAACCAGGTGAAGGCGAAAATTTGCCGGATCACAAAATACAGTGTTTTGGAGGAGATTCTGAAGAATTATAAGGATTCCCTTGAAACCGGAGACTTTTCGTGGTTAAGAGAAAATAAAACCATGTTATAATCATGGCGAACTATACAGAGGAGACAATTATGGATAAAAGAGTATTTAGCGATCAGGAAAAAGTAAGACGCCAAAAGGCGAAAGACCTTGAGGCCAAGGGACTGGATCCGTTCGGACACCGGTTTGACCGCACGGCGGATTCGAAACTGATCTTTGAAAAATATGATTCCTTCACCAAGGAAGAACTGGATGAGAAGGCTCCGGCGGTCAAAGTTGCCGGACGCATCATGTCCAAGCGCCGCATGGGCAAAATCGGCTTCATTCATATTCAGGACCGTTACGGTCAGTTACAGATTTATCTTCGCAAAGATGTCATGACCGAAGAAGACTATGAAATGTTCAAGGTTTCGGATATCGGAGATATTATCGGAATTGAAGGACCGGTCTGCCGCACGGATACGGGAATGCTGTCGGTGAAGTGCGAAAAGTTTGTGCATTTGACCAAGGCGTTACGTCCGCTGCCGGAAAAATTCCACGGATTAACCGATGTGGAAGAACGTTATCGCAGACGCTATGTCGATTTGATCATGAATGAAGACGCA
Organism: uncultured Erysipelotrichaceae bacterium; assembly: GCA_902773425.1. Lineage (GTDB taxonomy): Bacteria > Bacillota_I > Bacilli_A > Erysipelotrichales > Erysipelotrichaceae > RUG11872. The sequence continues at coordinate 21,350 of CACYEP010000183.1, forward strand.
AAGAGAGTTGCGTTCCTGCGTCCGAAGATTGTTGCGTGCATCCGCAAGTACATGGAAGCGCAGAACTTCACGGAAGTAGAAACACCGATTCTGACTTCGTTATTGACCGGCGCATCCGCGCGTCCGTTTGTGACACATCACAATACCCAGGACATTGATATGTATCTGCGTATTGCGCTGGAACTTCCGTTAAAGAGACTTCTGGTCGGCGGCATGGAAGCAGTCTATGAAATCGGCCGTGTATTCCGTAACGAAGGAATGGACCCGAATCACAACCCGGAATTCACCTTGATGGAAGCCTATCTTGCGTACAGTGATCTGGAAGGCATGATGGATCTTACCGAAGGCATGTATACCACCATCGCAAGAGAAGTCATGGGGAAGATGGATTATCACTTTGACGGATGCGATATCAACCTGGAAGGACCGTGGAAGAGAGTATCCATGACCGATGCGATCAAGGAAAAGACCGGCATCGACTTCAAGGCAATCCATGACCTGGATGAATGCCTGCGTCTGGCAGACGAACATCACATCGAACTGGAAGAACACGAAAAAGCGTACGGACATATCGTCAATAAGTTCTTCGAAAAGTATGTTGAAGAGACTTTGATTCAGCCGACTTTCTTATACGGTCATCCGCTGGAGATTTCTCCGTTAACCAAGAAAAACCCGGAAGATCCGCGCTTCGTAGACCGTTTCGAATTGTTCATCGCGGGACATGAATTTGCGAACGCGTATACCGAATTGAACAATCCGATCGATCAGCTGGAACGTTTTGAAGAACAGCTGAAAGAAAAAGACCTCGGTAATGACGAGGCCAATGACATCGATATGGACTTTGTCGAAGCACTGGAATACGGCATGCCTCCGGCGGGTGGTATCGGCTACGGCATCGACAGACTCTGTATGCTGTTCCTTGAACAGGAATCCATCAGA
>CACYEP010000184.1 GCA_902773425.1 uncultured Erysipelotrichaceae bacterium
AGAAGGTGATTTCCCGCGCGACCAGTGAGTCCCAGGAGAAATTCCTCTTGCGCAACGGAGCGGATGCGGTGGTGTTCCCGGAACGGCAACTGGGGAACTGGACTGCAATCCGTTACAGCTCGGACAACATCTCGAACTACGTCGAACTGATGGACGGGTACTCCATCGTTGAAATCAAGGTTCCCGCAGCCTGGGACGGAAAGAAAATCGGCGAAGTCGATGTACGCAAGAAGTACGGATTGAACATTCTCGGATTAAAGAACGGGAAGATGGATATGAACATCGGCATGGACACCGTGATGCACGCGGGTCAAGGAATGCTGGTGCTCGGAAAGATTCAAAAGATTCAGAAGGTATTCGGAATCTAGAAAGGAGAAGCACATGGAAGATATTGTAATGGTAGTCGGATTCATTTTCGCAGCACTGGTTCTTCCCTGTGCGGCGTATTGGATCCTCCGCGCGGTAAGACCGTCGCGCTGGAAAAAGGACAAGGAGATAAAACCCTTGCCTAAGGGAGTTTATCCGTCTCCGGATTTATACAGATAACAGGTGGACTTTATGCAGGACGCAATCGTAATTCTCAGTTTTACGGTAATCGGAATTCTTCTGTATTTTTTGATCGGAAGAGTATTTTCCGCTGCGTCCCTTGAAACCGCGGAAGACACCGCAAAGAATCCGATCCGGGTTTTAACGGAAGATCCCGTATTCTTACAGGAAGTGCGGAAATATATGGATGCGGAAGAATGCCGCTTCTATTCCGGAAAACGGGAAGACATCGAAGAAGAAATGCACAAGAACATGCCGGATTTGGTCATCCTTTATAAGCCGGAACCGTCCGCGGAAAGCCCGTATATCTATCATGATTCGGTAAAATACTATGCTTCCGGGCTGGAAATGAACGTAAACGGCATGGCAGTGTATCCTTTGCGTTACGATTCGCGTCAAATCGAGATATACTATAAGAAAGAGATAAAGAATATCATCCAGGCTATGAAAGAGGCCGGTGTAATCATCTCGAAAGACGCAAAGGAACCTTCATAAAATGACGGAAACAACGCAATCAGAGATCATTAAAGAAAAGGCATCCGTTTTGGTATGCCTTTCGCCGTCTCCGAGCACTCTGCGCGTGATTCATGCGGCGGCCAAATTCACCTCCGGGACAAACACGAAAGGGATTGCTCTTTATGTCGGCGACACGGAATATGACGCGCAGCTTCTCGAAAATATCCGGATCGCGAAAGAGAACGGATTCGAAGTCCACACGATTGAGTCCAGCGATATTCCGGTTACGATTGCGGAATATGCTAAGCGCGCGGGCATCACGGATTTGTTTCTGGGGTACAGCGCACAGTCCTCGCTCTTCCAGTCCAGAAAATCGATTTCCGAGGAATTAGCGGAACTTTTACCGAAGACCGATCTTCATATCATCCCGGATTCGAGGGCTTCCTCTGTTCCGAAAATGCACCGGAGCCGCGGAAAGCTTGTGTGGAACTTCCGGGATCTTTTGACGGTGCTTGCCGTCATGACCGCGGCGACCTTATTGTCCGCGTGGTTTTACCAATCCAGGTATTCCAATGCCAATATCATTACCGTATATCTTCTGGCAGTATTAATTGCGTCTTTTTTGACATCGCATGTTCTGTACGGGATCTTATCGGCGGTATTGTACATCTTGCTGTTTAACTTTCTGTTCATTGACCCGAGATTTACTTTGCTGGTCTATGACTCGGAATATTTGATCACGTATCTTGTAACGGTTATCGCAGCGTTACTGACGGGGATGATCACAAGCCGTATGAAACATAGCGCGCGAATTTCCGCGGAAAATGCGTACCGGGCAAAAGTTCTTTTGGACACATCGAATCAATTGGAGACGGCCGGAAGTCCGGATGAATTGATCCGCATTACGTGCATGCAGCTGGTTCATCTTTTAAACCGCACGGTGCTGTTCTACCGGGAAAAAACGATTCCTGCGAATCCGGAAATCTACCCTGCGAAGGAAAGAGGCGTCAATCAGCTGGTGCTGGAAAATGAACGCGAAGCCGTCATGTGGACGCACGACAATAATCATCAGTCCGGTGCCTTTACCTCGCATTTCCAGGGCTCGGCTTTCCGCTATCTGAATGTCTCTTCGGATACGGAAGGCTTCGGCGTCATCGGAATTGATATGAACGGGATCCCCTTTACGGAATTTGAAAACACGATTCTTCTCGCAATCATCCGTGAATTCGCGATGGCTTTGGAAAACGAACGGATGCGGGAAGAACGGCGCGCCGCAGAAGTGTCCGCGGAAAACGAGCGCCTCAAAAGCGGTCTTTTGCGTTCCCTTTCACATGACCTTCGCACTCCGCTGACTTCGATTTACGGAAACGCGTCCAATCTTCTGTCCAACGGATCCAAGCTTCCGGAATCTGACAAAGAAAAAATCTACGGGGACATGATGGAAGATTCCTTCTGGCTGAACACCCAGATGGAAAATATCTTATCCATGACCAAGCTGGAAAATGAAAACTATCTTCATATGACAACCGAAAATATGGAGGACGTAATAGAAGAAAGCCTGCGGCATATCGCGCCGCATCCGGGGCATACCGTCGAAGTGGAGGAACCGGAAGATCTTTGTTTCGCGGAAATGGACCCGAGGCTTATCGTGCAGGTGCTGGTGAACTTATTGAACAATGCGATCAAGTACACACCGGAGGGTTCGAAAATCCTGGTCCGTTATGAAAAGAAAGACAGGAAGGTTATCGTATCCGTCATAGACAACGGGAACGGAATTCCTGAAAAAGATAAGGAACACATCTTTGAACTGTTCTATACGGGAGAACATTCTTTAACCGACGCATACCGGCGTATGGGAATCGGGCTCAATTTGTGCTATATGATTATTAAGGCGCATAAAGGAACAATCAAAGTATCTGACAATTATCCGCACGGCGCCGTGTTTACGTTTACGCTGGCTGCGAAGGAGGTGACCGGAGTTGAGTGAAATGAAGATTCTGGTTGTGGAGGATGACAAGTCCGTCCTGAACCTGATCACCACGACCTTAAAAATCCATCAGTATAATTTCGTATCCGCGATGAGCGGGACCGAAGCCGTCTCTCTTTGCGCTTCGCACGCGCCGGATCTGATCCTGCTGGATCTCGGACTTCCGGATATGGACGGAATGGAAGTCATCAAGACGGTCCGTACATGGTCCAACGCGGTCATCATTATCATCTCGGCACGCGGGGAAGACGCGGATAAGATAGCGGCGCTGGATGCCGGAGCGGATGACTATATCACCAAGCCTTTCTCGATCGATGAACTTTTGGCAAGGATCCGCGCCGCGCAAAGACGGATGACGTTTGTTTCTTCGGAAAGCGTGGAAAGCCCGGTCTTTATCAACGGGAATCTAAAAATCAATTATGCGTCCAACCTGGTCTATGTGAATGAAGAAGAAGTTCATCTGACGGCGATCGAGTATAAATTATTATGTTTGCTGGCGAAAAATGCCGGAAAAGTTTTGACGCATTCCTATATCATCCGGAAAATCTGGGGAAATGAGATGGAGACCGACATTGTGTCCTTGCGCGTGTATATGACCGCACTGCGCAAGAAGCTTCGCAAAGATCCCGCGGAGGAAGACATGATCCGTACGCATATCGGAATCGGATATCAGATGCTGAAGAAGTAGGCAGAGTATGGAATTTCTGATGGAATTGGTGTTGGAATTACTGTTTGAAGGAAGCGTGGAAGCAAGTCAGAACAAGAATCTTCCCAAACCGGTCCGTTATCTCGCGGGCGGGTTTATCGCGATTTGGGTCCTGGCAATCATCAGCGTGATTTTCCTGTTGGGAATGGATGTCATCAAAGAGAACCGGGCAGGCGGGATTACGCTTATTGCCGTCAGCCTGGCATTTACGGTGTTCTGTGTCCTGAAATTCCGTAAAGTATATCTGTCAATGAAAACCGGCAGGCAGGAGGAATTATGACCAAAGACGCGAAGAGCTTTATCTATTATTTTGAACACAGGCTTCTGCCGGAAGTCTTTTACGGCGCGAAGGGAGGTTTTATCATGGCAATCAATAAAGATCCCCAGGAACTGAACCGCGTCTTTCATAAGTCCGCATCGGATGCCGAAGTTGAGGATGAGGTTCCGGAAGATTTCATGCATACGGAATTGGTGTATGTGGACGATGATAAAAAGGACTATCTCCAGATCGTTGAATTCAACGGACCGGAAGAATGCCCTCTGTGTAAGATCGCAGTCATGCGTTTTGATAAGGACTTCACCAAGCTCATGTATTACACATTCGAATATGAATTTGACGGAAGCGCGCCGGTATTATGCGGATGGGATGAGGAAGGAAACCATCTGAATTTCGGAGATAAGGCGGAAACGGTTCCGGAGATGCTGGAGATCATTGCGTCCAAAATCGAAAAAGATAAGACGTACGCATAAAAAAACCTGCCTTGACCGGCAGGTATGTTTGCGAATGGTGCCCCGATGCGGACTCGAACCGCAGACCCACTGATTAAGAGTCAGTTGCTCTACCAACTGAGCTATCAGGGCGTGCTTAAATATATTACATGATGATGTTGATTAATTCAAGACTTTTCTGAAAAAAGAATAAGATAATCTCATGAAGAAAGGCGGAAAAATATGAAAAACGAAAGAAATACCGGATATCTTCTTACCGCGAAAGAAGCCGGAAAACAATGGGGTATGTCTGTGTCCCTTGTTGCGCATTATTGCGCAGAGGGGATGATTCCGTCTGCGGAGAAACAAAAGGGCGTCTGGATGATTCCTGCAGGCGTGCCGAAACCGTTATGCACAAGATATATGGCTGCGAAATATCTTTCCAACATTCTGCAGATCAAAGATGGCGCGTCGCCGGATTTTACTCTTTACCGGAAGGATGCGGCACAACTGGCGGACAGTTTTCAATACCTGAGCGATTTAGGATTTTGCACACCGGTGAAGTGGAAGGCGGACAAATCGGGAAAGATTGATTTTCTCCGGAGCCTTAAGAATACGGCGGTCACTTCATCAGGGATGCATCTGATTGAAATTGAACGCAAAAAAAGTGAAAATGCGGAACTGCGCAAAAAAGGTGAGCTGTCAGTGACCGGCAAAGCCGGAGGAGGAATTCTTCCGCTGAACTTTGAAGTGACTGCGAAGAAGGAATTATAATATGAAAGATTTGCTGACACGGTTAGTGCCGGAGCCGGATGAGCCTGAAAATCCGGAGAATGAATCAGAGGAAGAGGATCCCGAACAGGAACACCGGGACTTCTGGATATGGGAGAATATCATCCGCGGATAGAATCTGCGGATTTTTATTACCGGCATACAGTTTGTGTGGGATTTATGTACCGGGTATGGTACTATTTCCCTAAGAGGAACCTATGAACTTTTCTGTCATCCGAGGGGGAATAAAATCGACATTGCGGGCGAGAAAACGCTCGGTTTTGTTTATGTTTTTGATTATGCTTCTGTCATTCCTTTTAACTGCCGGAATGGGTTTTTATCTGACTTCGGATCAGCTTGTCAAACAAAGTAACGATACCTTCGTGTCGTCCATCCGTCTGGAGTACCTCGGGGAAGATTATCCGAACCGTACGGTGTATGACAGTTATGTGCGCAAGGCGTTTGATGAAATCGACACGGACCATTGGAAGGATGTGAAAGGAATCCGTTCCTGGAATCCGACGAATTCATATATGTGCTACACGGACGGGTACCAGCGCTTTTTCGGTGAGAAACCCTATGTGAAATCCGGAGTGTTTGTTTTATCGAATCTGATGCCGAGATACAGCGCATCCCGGTATGACGAAGGCTATGACAGGATTTCCTGCATGGCAATCGTTGATAAGGATTTAACCATGTCAACCGGCGTGGAAAATGTCATCGTGAAAGTGGAGATTCCTTCC
>CACYEP010000185.1 GCA_902773425.1 uncultured Erysipelotrichaceae bacterium
AATCTGTGTGTTTGAAATATATACTTGTATTGCTTTCCCGTTTTCGTAATTATTATGAACTATAGCGTTAGCGAGAAGTTCTTCTACCGTTATTTATCACTTAATTTGCGGATTCTTTATTAAAACAGATCCCGGCGAAATAAGAGACTTTCATATAAAAAGTCTCCTTCTTTTTTCTATTGCGAATACTCCTTCAAACGGTTCAACACGATTGATCACATCACAAAAAACACAGGGCAATGAGTTAAGCCCTGCGTTTATTTTTAGTGCGTTTATTCCGCAGTTTTCATTTGCCGGTTCTGTCTCGATGAGTGATGCACGATCGGCTTCCATTCGGCCTTTGCGAAGATGCCCGCCAGAGTAATCGGCACATACGTGAACATGAAGAACGGATACAGGAACAGATACCCGATCTTAGCCGCCGAAGATGCCCGGATCCTCTTCCATTCCTTGATCAGCGTGAATCCTCCGGTCATCAAAAACTGTAAGTAGAACCCGACAGCGGCGCCGGTCAGATACTGCAGCGCCGTCATGCGGTACATTTCCCCCAGATACGGATTCATGAACAGTGTCGCTCCGAGAATCACCGTATTATAGATCAATAAGAATGCTGTAAGGACGCTTGCCGGCGCCACGGTCATCAATGCGTCGTAACAGTCAAACGCGTTCTCACGGCCTTTTACGACCGAATATGCCAGGGATACGGAATACTCTCTGGCGATCTGGAAGAAGCCCTTGGTCCAGCGGAGTCTTTGACGGAACGATTGGCCGAATTCCTGCGGCTGTTCATCGTAGAATATCGCGTCATCGCAATAACCGATCCGCTTCCCGCGGATTGCGCAGTCCACCGAGAACTCAATATCCTCGGTCAGAAGATGGAACGGCCACCCTCCGTTTTCTTTCATGGTCTCCGCCGACACCAGGAATCCGGTTCCCGACACCATGCAGCTGGAACCGATCTTCATGCGCGGAGAATTCACGAATCTTGCTTCACGCAGGAAGTTTAACGAATATCCCGCCGTGATCCAGTTATCCGCGTAATTTTTGGAATTCCGGTATCCCGTCACCGCATCAAACTTTCCGTTGACGAAGGTACGGTTCATTTCCTCGATAAACCGGTAATCCACAATGTTATCCGCATCAAACACAAAGAAGCCGTCGTACGCATCCGTTCCCGCATCTTCCATGATGTGATGATACAGTTCGTTCAGCGCATATCCCTTTCCGACTTTTTCCTTGTTGAAACGCTCATACGCAACCGCGCCTGCCTTTCTTGCGGCATCCGCCGTATGATCGGTGCAGTTATCCGCCAGTACATAAACTTCGTATAAATCTTCCGGATATGATTGGTGCTTTAACGAGTCCACCAGTTCTCCGATGACATTTTCCTCATTGCGCGCACTGATCATTACCGCGTAACGCTTCAGTTCCGCGCTCTTCTTTTCCGGCTCACTCTTCTTTCCGAACAGTCCGATCGCCAGATAAACCATTTGATACATATAAAAGATTCCGAACAGAACGGCGATGATCCGGTTGAAATCCTGAAACAGTACTAATCCTTTCATACATGAATCCTCCCCGATATGCAATGTTATAAACCAAAACAAAAAAGGATTACAGAGGTTTCCGCAATCCTTAATGATGTCTTAAACATTCTTTAAACTTCCGGCTGCTTTACATCTTCCTTTGGAGCGATACGGATATCTGCCCTGAAGAGATCTCCGTCAATCGACAGAGCCAGATCCCCTCCCTGCAGTTCCATCAAACTTTTTGCGATATTCAGGCCTAATCCGCTCCCTTCGGTATGGCGCGAACTGTCTGCCCTCACAAACCTCTCCAGCAGTTCCTCCGCGTCAATATTCAGCGGATCATGGGAGATATTCTTGATGACTACCGACGTATATCCGTCTTCCCCGGATTTCGCGTCGATATAGATGCGAGTTCCGTCCTGGGCATACTTGGCGATATTGCTGAAAAGATTCGAGAATACTCTCCATAACAATCTTCCGTCCGCATACACCTTCAGCCCCGGATTCATTTTCAGGACGGTTTCAAGATTCTTGGCCTCCCACTTCTCGTCATATTCGGCCAATGCCTGTTCCACGATTTCGGTAAGATCCAGTTCTTCCTTGTGCACCGCAATATTCCCCGTCGAAGCCTTGGAAGCTTCGATCAGATCTTCCGTCAGTTTCTTCAGACGGTTTGCGTTGCGTGACAGACGTTCCATATATACTTCTTTTTCTTTTTCATCCGGCTCTTTCTGCAGCAGATCCACGTAATTGATGATGCTGGTCAAAGGAGTCTTGATATCATGGGACACATTTGTAATCAGTTCGGTCTTCAGCCTTTCGGACTTCATCTTCGTATCCACCGCAACACGCATTCCTTCCCGGATCGAATTCAAGTCTTCCGCTTCCTTTTTGACCGGTCCGAACATATATTCCGTATTTACCATCGAATCAAGATTTCCGCCCGCCATACGCGCAGCGCCTTCCCGCACACGCTTATGAAGATATGCGTAGATTAC
>CACYEP010000186.1 GCA_902773425.1 uncultured Erysipelotrichaceae bacterium
CCATTTTTATTTTGGCGTTGTTCCGAAGCGCCTTTTTAATTTGCGAAACTATGTTACACTTTAATCAAGAGAGGGTGAAACTACTATGTTAATGAATATGAATGAACTTCTGAAGGTTGCCAAGGAACACCGTTTTGCGGTTCCGGCCTTCAACATTTCCAGTTATTCCATGTTTTTGGGGGTTATGAACGCGGCGGAAAAAGAGAATTCCCCGGTCATCATCGAAATCCATCCGCATGAGCTCGCATTTACGGAAGATGCGTTCACCGCAGCTGTACGTGAACGTTTAGCGGCTTCCAAGCTTCCCTGCGTGCTTCATCTGGACCACGGCGGAAGCATTGAAGATGTTATGCGCGCGATCCGTGACGGATTTACTTCCGTTATGATTGACGGATCTTCCCTTCCGTTTGAAGAGAATATCGCGCTTTGCCGGAAAGTATGCGAACTGGCACATCCGCTGAATATCTCCGTGGAAGGAGAACTCGGCACCATCGGTGTCACCACATCGAAGGAAGCCTATGATGCGCAGACGATCATCTATACCAACCCCGAAGACGCGAAGATCTTTGTCGAAAAGACAGGCGTTGACACCTTGGCTGTCGCCATCGGCACCAGCCACGGACTTTATCCGAAAGGAACCGTTCCGAAACTGCGTCTTGATATCCTGGAAGAAATCGAAAAAGCCGTGGATATTCCGCTGGTCTTACACGGCGGAAGCAACAACCCGGATGAAGAGATTGCCGGCGCGGTCGTACGAGGCATCAACAAGATCAATATCTCCTCGGATATCAAGGTTGCCTTCTATGACGCATTGCGTGAAAAGCTGAAGGACACAGGATTACGTGAGCCCAACAAGATCGAACCCTGCGGAATCAAGGCCGTGAAAGAAGTTGCCTCCCACAAGATCCGCTTATTTAAATCCAACGGAAAAGCTGACCTCTATTAAAAAGAAATCCTGCCAGCATTTACTGGCAGGATATTTTTATTCACTGACCAATTGTTTTCCGAAGGAATATGCTTTTTCCAGATCACGCGGGAATTCAGTCTGATGAACTCTCTTTTTATGAGATTCATTAAAGCTTCCCATATTGTATTTGGAGTAGTCATCCACCTGCAGAGTATCACAGCTCGGGAGGATCTGCGTTCCTCCGTTCAGATATCCCAATCCGCGTAAGCGTTTAGTAAATGCCTCGCGGTACCATGCCTCATACATGCTTTCCGGCGCGTTCATCGTAAGGATCACGCCGGTTTTTACATGTCCCGTAAAATAGTTGGAGTAATCATCGTAAGACATGCAGCAGAATTGCAGCCGTTCCAGTAACGCCTGTAAAGACGCCGTGATATCACCGAAGTATACCGGGCATCCGATGACCAGGGCATCTGCCTCAAAGATCCGGTCCAGCAAGGGAGAAAGATCATCCTTCCAGTAACAGTGACACCGTTTCATTCCCTTTCTCTTGCACGCAAGACAGCTGCGGCATCCCGTAAATGTCAAATCGAAAAGATCAACGTATTCCGTTTCCGCACCGGCTTCCAGAGCACCCTTTTGCGCACTTTTCAATAATTGCGCGGTGTTTCCGTTTTTCCGCGGACTCGCGTTGATTAAGATCATCTTCATATGGTTTCTCCTGTTTATTTATGGACGGATGTTACGACCCAGTCTTCATGAATCAGCTTATAGGCGTTTCCGCAGCTCGGGCAGGTCTTTCTGTGCATCGCGTCAAAACTTGCACCGCAGGACCGGCAAGTCACCGCGTGTACCGAGAATCCCGGATCTTCCAGAGCATCCTCATCAATTTCCAGCGTCGCGTAAATTGTCTCATCTTTCGCCTTTATTCTCCCTGTGTAATAGAGGTCCGTGACATATGCCTTTACCGTCGCCGCAATCTTGTGGTTTCTGCGTTCAATTTTCCTTACATCCAGAGAGCCGCGGTAGCGCATGTCCACCAGGTTATCAAACATCGACAAATCTTCGCTTCCTTCCCAAACCGTCAAATCCTTGCGGGAATCCGCGAATGCGATAGCCCTGAGTTTCGCGATAACTTTTCCTTCAAATAATTCGAATGAGAAATCCGGGTCATATGCCTTCATGAATTCCGTCATCTTTTTCTTGGAACCAAGACCGCTCAGCAAAGGGACCGACCTTCCGGCTTCATAAACCACTTTTCCCAAAAGGCCGAGACTTTGCGCAAAATAAGCCATCAAAGCCCCCATGCCTCCGACAAGACCGGAGAAGAATAACGATATGACAATCCGGAACCAAAGCTGATAATCCGAATGCGTGACGAACATCATCAGGAATCCCGCGATTCCGCAGACGATCCCGGCAATGAGGCATCTGCGCTTGATGTTGTCCATCAGATTTGCCCGTTCAACGATTCCCGGAACCGTATAGTATCCGTTGATTTTCGGATATAAGTCCGTGAGTTCGAATCTTGTCCCGCAGTACGGGCATCCTTCCTGCAGTTTGCCTGCCATCGTCAAATGACCGCAATTCGGACAGGTATACGGAAAATCTTCAGTATGATCCGCATTCCGGCTGATGACGGATACATAGATATTTTCCGGCTTCACGGAATTGTACAGAGTTTTTCCGTCCTTTTCATAATGAACTGTATGGCGGGTCTCTTTGTACACGACATTGGTGCTGTACACAGTTCCCCTTCTGGCTAATACACCGCGGATTTCATCTTTGACCGGCGCGAATTCTTCCTCAACGCTCAATCCGGCCGCCTTGACGCGCTTTTCCCTTTGATCCAGGTCATAACGCACATCAATATTCGCGTCCTGCGGTTCTTTTCCGTTTTGATTCCATTCCTTGAGTTCCCGCAGGAAACGGTCTAACATTTCCTGATTACCTTTTGTTTGCATATCATTTTTCCTCTGTCTTCTATTATACGGGATTGACAGTTATTCTTGAATCGGTATGATTCAATTATGGCAATGAAGAAACTCACAAAATGGATCACCGGTATTTCTGCCGCATCGGCAGGCCTTTTCGCGTACTCCGCAGTAAAGGAAAACCGTTCGGTCCGCATCACGCGCTACAAAATATTATCCAAGCGTCTTCCTTCCGCTTTTTCGGGATATAAGATTCTTCAGATTTCCGATCTGCATCAGTTCCGCTTAGGAAAGAACCAGGAGGAACTGCTCGCAATAATCCGGAAAACGGACTGCGACATGATTGTGATTACCGGGGATTTGTTCGATAAGGGAAAATCCGGGGAAAACGCATATGAATTGCTGCGGGGGCTTCAAGGCGGCGCACCGGTGTTCTACTCGTTGGGAAACCATGAATCAAGAATTCATAACCTGCACGAATATCTTGCTAAGGCAAAAGATCTCGGAGCGGTCCTGCTGGATAACGAAGGGCTGCGCATCCGAAAAGGCGGGCAATCCATTGTCCTGTATGGAATGACCGACCCGGATTTTGCGCACGCAGGGCATAAAAAAGACCGGGAAACAGCCGGTTCGTATCTGAAACGTATTGAACAATACCGCACCTTCGATGATTATACAGTCGTGATGTGCCACCGTCCGGATTTCATTGATCTGCACGAACAGGCAGGCATCGACTTGGTATTATGCGGGCATGCGCACGGCGGACAATACAGGCTTCCGTACATCGGAGCCCTGTACGCTCCCGGTCAGGGCTTGTTTCCGGAATATACCGAAGGTGCCCTGCCCCGCGGAAGAACCGTTGAAATCATTTCCCGGGGATTGGGCTGCAGTCATATTCCGTTTAGGATCAACGTCATGCCGGAATTGTGTGTCATTACATTGGAAAAGGAAGAATCAAAGTGATTCTTCCTTCTTTTTTGACTTCCGGTCTTTTCCGTAAACAAGCAATTCGGCAATGATGCATACCGGAATCGCAGCGATCACATCAAGCACGGAATGCTGTTTCACAAAACATACCGATATACAGATCATGACAACTGTGAATGTGAGAAGGAACTTCCCGAGCTTTGTCATCTTGGGGTCTTTTAACCCGGCGGAAAGAAATGCGATTGAATAGGCGACATGCAGGGACGGGCAGATGCCGGTCGGGGTATCAAACGCATAAATCCATCCCAAAAACAGAGTAAAGATGTTTGAACGTTCGAACACCTCGGGACGCAATTGCTGCCGCGACGGATATACGATATAACAAATCATCGCAATTATCTGCGTAATGATCACGTACGTCTGAACTTTCTTAAATCGCGGCACATCATAAAAAAACGTATGCCCCAAAACCGCAAAACACAGCACATACCAGCCGACATAGAAGATTGCGAAGTATTCGCAAAACGGAATCCTGTCATCCAGCGCGCAGTAAATCACATGGCATTTTTCAAAGGGAATCAGGTTCTCGGTAATAAAATACATCGAGAAATAAAAAATCCATCCTCCCAGAAGAAGCACATGGGAGAACCGGGGATCGGTCAGTTTTTTTAAGGAAAAGCCGCTGTAGTCATACGGCTTCTTTTTCATCATAATTCTCATCATACACAGTCAAAGGAAGATTCTTCGGATAATTCCGGCGTCTTGTTTCTTTAAACGGAATCACGGTATGTTCCGGCTTGGAAACGGCCATACGGGTGATTTCCTCCATCAGATAATCGCAGATGCGTTTTCTCTCTTCTGCAGCCGGCGCATCCGGATCAAACTCTGCCGGTTTTCCGAAGCTCATTGTTTTGTTGCGCGGTGCCAGATACATCGGTACAAACTTCAATTTTTTTCCGGTCGCTCTGTAATAATACTTTCCGAGATCAATAAACCGGTCGTGGAACTTACAAATAATATTGTTGAGAGGTTCTTCCGACTCGGGGAATATTACGACATTCCAGCCGTTTTTCAGGCATTCTACGGTTTGGCGCATCGTGGAAACCAAACGCAGATCCCTGTAAACAGGAATCGTCTCCGCGTTTGTAAAAATCAGGACCGAAAGCGAAGGAATCATTTTGCTGAAAAGCTTGTAAATCCAGCGGACAGCCTTCGGTTTTTCCGACCAGAAATCACGGAATGTATAATCTGCCACTTTTTCTTTTTCCATCATGTCGGACACACACCAGGTTTTGTGTTTTCCCGGCGCGTACAATTCCGACGCAATCGGCCCGTACATCTGGGAATGATTTCCGATAATCACATATCCGTCTTCCGGAAGGTTTTCCGTCCCGTCCGCGGTATATTTCGGCGAAAAGAACTTTACAGCCCCGCGGATTGCCAGATACAATTTTGATTTCTTTTTGTCTTCCATTCTGCCTCCGGATAAGAACGGTATGCGCTCTTTGATGTGAACGTACGGTTTTATACCGTCCAAAGGAAGACTTTAATGAATTAAACGTTCGATGTCAATTAAATTGTCTTTTGAAACCGCTGAACGCGGATGGAATTGCGTATTTGTCCATCCTGTTTTTGCTTACCCAGGTCTTCCCGGGTACTGTCACATGATTTGTGCAAAGCTTATAGGCACACATATGCCACTCCTTGTGGGAGAAGACATGATCTGCGTCCGGCAATTGCTGTACGGATTTCACCGTGAGCCCCAAATTTTCCGCGAATTCACGTGCTTCTTCCAAAGAGATATGCCCTTCCGTCATCACCGGCTGCCACATATTTGCCAACAAGCCTTCCCCGGGACGCTTTTCCAAAAGAACTTCCTCTCCCGTGCTGATGATCAATACGGTTTTATCTTCATGAAGACGCGGTTTTTTAGGCGGAATGAACGGAATCTCATCCGTAAGACCGCATTTATTCGCTTCACAAAGATCTTTTAAAGGACACTCGGCACACTCCGCGCCTGCGCCGGGCTTACACACAACTTCTCCGAGTTCCATGATACCCACGGAAAGCGCGGGAACATCTTCCGGAATCTGCACCGTATCCAAAAGCCCGGTCAGAACGCTGCGAATCTCCCGCACTGTTTTTGTGCTTTTGACATCGTCGCGGATTCCCGAGACTCTTGAGATCACCCGCAGCACATTTCCGTCAATCAAAGGTGTTTTTTCATAAGCGGTAATGCACGCAATTGCGGCCGCCGTGTAGGGACCGATGCCGGGAAGTTTTTGAAGCTCTGATGAATCCTTAGGAAAAACACCGCGGTATTCTTTTACGAGGAGTTCCGCGCATTTCTTCAGATTTCTTGCGCGGGAATAATAGCCGAGCCCTTCCCATTCTTTCAGCACTTCATCTTCGGAAGCGTTTGCCAAAGAAAAAAGGCCGGGAAATCTGCGCTTGAATTCCGGGAACCTCTCCAAGATCACCGGAATCCTGGTTTGCTGCAGCATAATCTCCGACAGCCACACATCATAAGGTTCCCCTGTATCTCTCCAGGGGAACGCACGTTTATTCTGTTTGTACCAGCGGATGATCTTTTCCGCGGTGATCTTTTCATTCATTTGGAAATTTATAATCGTCCTCAATCAATCCGTAATGGACTAACGCATGGTAGATTCCGTCGTCATCAATCGGATCGGTCACATAGTCCGCCACAGCCTTTACTTCATCCCGGGCATTGCCGACCGCAACTCCGATTCCGGTTTTCCGGATCATGCGCACATCGTTGAACCCGTCTCCGAACGCAATCGCCTCATCTCTCGAAAATCCATAGTGTTCACACACCTTGCGGATTCCGACGGACTTGTTTGTTTTGACAGAGTTTACATCGATCGCGCCTTCATGCCAGCTGGACGCAACCACATTGTCCATTTTCTCCACAACCGGTTTCCACGAGTCATCTTCCGCGAAAATCGTAAAAAGATAAATACGGTGATCCAATCCGCGTTTCAAATCTCCGGTTTCAGGCAGCGGACATTTAATTTTGCGCATGGAATCTTCCGCGGCCTTTCCGGGATAATTCAGATAGACGCGGTCTTTTTCGGTAAAGGCGACCGGCATGGGATGTTTCTCCAGCTCTTCCAATAAGATGCGGATATTCTCTTCACCGATCTCACACTCGTAGATTTCTTCGTTCTTGTCGTAACAATATGCCCCGTTCAGGGTAACTCCGCCGTCAAAGTCAATTCCCTGTAAAGGAAGCTTTTTGACTTCTTCCACGTGCCTTCCGGTCGCGCAGAAAACTAAGATTCCTTTTTCTTTGAGTTTGGATAAGGCATATATGGCGGATTCGGGTACTTTGTGCATGGTATGGGAAAGAATAGTGTTGTCGATGTCAAAAAACGCAGCGCGGATCTTCTTTTCCATTCTTATTCTCCTTCCGGCAATTTTTCCGCCGGTTCTGTATAAGGTACGCCTAAAGCTTCCGCATAGGCGCGGATCTTGATTTCGGAAACAGCTTTCCAGTTTTCTTCGTTCCAATACCAGTTCAATTCGCTTTCGGTGCTGATATAGGCGCCTTCGTAAGTTACGGTATCGGTTAAGAACGCTTCGTACGGAACTCTTTGGACACCGTACCACATACGTACATCCGGATAGGTCTGCCCCTGCGACATATCAAGCCGGCGTCCGTTGTTATAGTTCTTGGTAGATAACAGCCATCTGGTTGTGATTACCGGATAATACTCTTCCATTTCCCTCGCAATGCGGTAAGGAACCGGATAGGTCTCTTCGGTCATATAGGGATTCAAAATCACTTCCGGACCGCGGGAAGACCCCGTACCGTCGGAATTATGATGATTCGAATAGGAATACTTGGAAACCGCCGAATACCATCCGAATGTCCAGCACTCCTTGGTCAGAGCGCCCCATGAAGAGTCTCCCAGAAGTTCTGCGTAATCATTTTCCTCACGCAGCAGTTTTACACGAAGCCCGAGTTCTTCATAACGTTCTTTTTCATATAAAGAGACTGCCAGATTGATATCGGACTCATACGTTCCGTCATATCCGATTGCGCCCGGATCCGATCCGCCGTGTCCCACATCGATCAAGATATCGTATTGATACGCAAAGTCTTCCGCAGTGACTTGGATTCCGTCCTCATAATCCCATGTCAAAAGCTTCCCGTCCGCCTCTAAGCGTCCGAGCCGCTGGGTCCCGGAGATAAATATACCTTCGGGTTCGGTCACATGATCTCCCTGTACAACTTCCAGGGTATATGTTCCGTTGCGGAAACCTTTTAAGTCAAAGTCTGCCTCAATATAACCCTTACGGTGGGTATCCAGCTGGGTCAGCGTACCGTAAATCTCATTCTTTCCGGAAAGACGGATCTTCATATCCTCTCCGTTTCCGGCATCCGCGATATATCCGGTCATATGAAGAACACCGTCCTTCACGCGCATCTCAAAAATTCCTTCCGGCAGACTGTCGGACATGGACATGCCCGAATCCACGACCACAACCGGCTGAATGTAGACTGTATGATTTCCCTTGGTGTCTTCCGCGTGAACATCAATATACTGATATCCGTAGTAGTACGGGTCATGATCCCCGTGTTCCAGCGAATACGAACAGTCTCCGTCCACGTAGTCGATTGCCTTATATTCCGGAAGATCCACCGCATAGCCGAGATACCCGGTCAAAACCCCCGGATTCGACGAAGAGATTTCCGGTCCGTCAATATCATCCACAATAACCGTTCTTTCCGCATAACCGGTCTCAAAACCGAAACGGTATGAATAACGCACGGTATATTCCCCGGGCTCACGGACGTTGACATCCTCATATACGGTCACGAAACGGTTCAGGTCGAATTTGCCGAACAGTTTCAATTCATATCCCGGGTCTTTATATCCCGATCCGTAGTTGGTGTAATATGGATCTTCCCCGGACAATTCAAACGTCACCGGCGGGAAAAAATGCAGAATCACAGCCAAAACAACCGCAATTCCCAACAGTACAATCCCGGTGATTTCCTTTTTTTCGCTGTCCGTATTCAAGATTCGATTCATGGGGATATTTTAGCATGTTTCACGGCAATAATCAGTACGTCTTGAGGCACTATGGTATAATAATATCAGCGGAGATGAAATCTATGAAACGTTATCTGAAGCCGGCGCTGTATGTATTGGGCGCTGCGGCGCTTATCCTGTCTTTTGTGTTTTTGCGGGGAAGAATCCCGTCTTTACACACGGCCTCGAATCTTTCCGCGGCAAATCTGCAGCACCGCCTCGAGGGAAAAGAACGCAGTAATCTGATCAAGGCATGGGGACAGCCCGACGGCGTGTTTTCGGGATTATACGGCGACACATGGATTTTGGACAGCGACCGTTATGTCGATGTCCTCTATGACCGGGATAACGATCAGATTTCATCCGTTTCTTTCCGTTCCCGCCTGAAAGCTCCGGAAGATTTCTCGTTCTCATTGGTTTGGAACACCTACGGAATCAGTTCGTACGATTCCAAGACCGGCATACTGATCAAGCAAAGCGATGCGCAGGATGTTTCCGCATACACAACTCAATTGGTTCTTGAACCGGAGTATCTCTATTCCCTGTACAATGTGATTTCTTCCCTTCCGTGGGATGAGTATCCGGAAATCTATGATCCGAATCCGGGAACAGGCCAAAAACCTCCGGTTACCTACATTTTATCCATGACCCTGAACGGACAAACCAAAACGATCCGCGCGGAAAATATTGCGGACACCGTTCCCGAGGACTACAACGGAAGGCTCTTCATGATTACCTGTCAAAATGCCGCAAGTCTCTTAATGGATGCAAAAGAGTGGAAATCCCTACCGGATTACGACCATTATTTCGAATAAACACAGGATATTTTGGAATTGTAATGAAGAAAGCGTTTTGATATAATACTTAAGCATATAAAAACGAAAGAAGGTAGACTCACTATGTTAGACGCAATCCTGATGATTGTATCCGCACTGATTATTCTGCTGACCTTATTACAGGGAGGAAAATCCCAGGGCATGTCCGGCGCATTCACCGGAGGGGGATCTCTGAACCTGTTTACAAACACAAAGGAACGCGGTCCCGAAAAGATCATGTCCTACGCGACATTAGGTCTGGGAATCCTGTTCTTCATCCTGGTTATTCTGGAAAACGTGCTGTAAAACGAAAAGGTCAATGCGGCCTTTTCTTTTTTATGGAACGGAGGTGATTCCTCATGAAAGAAAAAATTCTTCAAATCCTGTCCGGCGCATCCGATCCCTTGTCGGCTTCCAAAATTGAAGCGCGTTTGGGTGTCAAAACCGCAAAACAGTTCACTTTAATGATGAAGGCTTTGAATAAGCTCGTCCAGGAAGAACGCATTGAGCGGATCGATGACAGGTTTTACCGTCTGAAAGATGAACCGAAAGTTCCTTCCGCGGAAGGAGTCCTTCATCTGACCAAAGCGGGAAACGGTTTTATCGACCTGGATAACGAATCCGTATTTATTCCTTACACTTCTGTCGGTGATGCGATGGATAGGGACTTGGTCCGGATAGGTTTTTATTACGGAACACCGATTGTTGAAGAAGTATTAAAGCGTGCGCATACCCATGTTGCGGGTATTTTAATCAAGCGGCGCAAGTCCCTGTACCTGCGGCCGGATGACCGGAAAATTCCCGAAGACATCCGGATCACCAACCCGTCTGCCTATATGAAAAACGACGGAATGAAAGCTTCCGTCAAAATCACTTCGTACGGTTACCCGATGGAAGGAACAGTCGACCGGATCTTAGGGGAATCCGAAGACCGGAATGCCGAGATTTACTCGATCCTGGCAGACCATGAAATCTTCCGCGAATTCCCCAAGGACGTTCTGCGTGAAGCGGATTCCATTCCGGAAGAATTATCCGAAAAAGATCTTGCGGGAAGAAAAGATCTTACCGGTGTTCTTCATATTACGATTGACGGGGAAACCGCCAAGGACTTCGATGACGCGGTATCCTTAACCAAAAACCCGGACGGATCTTACCGTCTGTACGTATCCATCGCGGATGTTTCCCACTATGTAAAATTCGGAAAACCGATGGATGTCGAAGCCTATAACCGGGGAACTTCGGTTTATGCCGCAGATCTTGCCGTACCGATGCTGCCGGAGAAGTTATCGTCCGGGTTATGTTCATTACGTCCGGGTGAATTACGCTTAACTCTTACCACAGAGATGAGTGTTGATCAAAACGGTCATCTTACGCATCATGCCCTCTATCCTTCCTACATCCGTTCGCACGCCAGAATGACCTATACGGATGTCAATAAAATCCTTGAACACGAGGAAAAGACGCGCGGACAATACCCGGAACTGATTGAGATGCTGGAAGACATGAAAGAGCTATCCGGCAAAATCCGTCATCTTCGCGAGAAAAACGGCGCGATCGACTTTGACACCGAAGAATCCTGTTTCTCCTTCGGTGATGACGGAGAGATCACCGGTGTATATCCGAGGGAACGGAAAGATTCCGAGAAGATCATCGAGGACTTCATGATCCTCGCGAATACGGCAGTCGCGAAAACACTTCTGGAAAAGAAGATTCCGGGAATGTTCCGGGTGCACGACAAGCCGTCGGAACGCCGCATGAAAGACCTTGTGCATCTGGTCTCTGTATTCGGCTACAGATGGAAAGGCGGTACGGAAGTTCTGATGCCTTCCCAGTTCCGCGATCTTCTTGAATGGGCCAAGGATGATCCGGCATTCCCGGTGATTTCCATGATGACCTTACGCTCCATGGCGAAAGCCAAATACAGCGATGAGTGCAGCGGACACTTCGGTTTAGCCATTGAAGAGTACACGCATTTCACTTCCCCGATCCGCAGATACCCCGACCTGTTCGTGCATCGGATGCTGCACAAATACTTATTCGACAACAATTCCAAGGGAGAGGAAAACGACAGGATCTATGCCTCGAAAGCCGCGGAACAGTCTTCCCTCAAAGAGAGGAACGCCAACGACGCGGAATTAGCCGTAAACGACTATTTATGCGCCTTATACATGACAAATCACCTGAACGAAATATTTACCGGAACAATTTCTTTCGTGTCCCAGAAAGGCATTTATGTAAGATTGCCGAGCACTGTCGAAGGTTTGGTGCCGATTGAATCCATGAGAGATGACTATTACACGTTCAATCCGGGAAAATATACTCTGTACGGGACCGAAACAGGAAAAACCTATTCCATCGGAGACGAAGTTTCGGTAAGATTAGTTCGCACGGACCCATATGAACCGTCCATACATTTCGAGTTTGTGAGCGGTCCGTCATTAGAAAAGGAGTCAGAAAATGGCCAAAGAAAACGCAGGTCAAAAGGTAATCGCCGTTAACCGTAAAGCCCGCCATGATTATTTCCTGGAGGAGTTTTATGAAGCCGGCATGGAACTTCGCGGCACCGAAATCAAGTCGATCCGCAAGGGACAGGTCAACCTCAAAGATTCCTATATCGATATCGTAAAAGGCGAAGCGTTCGTCAAGGGAATGCACATCAGCCACTACAAAGACGGAAACATCTTCAACCATGATGAATACCGCGACCGCCGTCTTCTTCTTCATAAGAAGGAAATCCGGAAACTGGACGCTGCGGTGCGCATCAAGGGATATACTCTCGTTCCCACCAAAATTTATCTGACCAAAGGAATCTGTAAGATGGAGATTGCGTTAGCCAAGGGCAAGGATCTTCATGATAAGCGGGAAACATCCAAGAAGCGCGAAGCCTTAAGAGAGATTGAAAAAGCGGAAAAGAACCGATTCTAAAGGAGTAATGTATGGTAATCATTGAAATGGAAAACGGAAAGACAATTGAAATCGAACTGGATGAAAAAGCGGCTCCGGTTACTGCCGCAAATTTCAAAAAACTGGTAAAGGAAGGATTCTATGACGGATTGACCTTCCATAGGATCATCCCGGGATTTATGATCCAGGGCGGGGATCCCAACGGAAACGGCACCGGAGGATCCAAGGAACACATCAAAGGTGAGTTCGCATCCAACGGCTGGAACAACCCGATCAAACATGTCCGCGGCGTCATCTCCATGGCACGCGCAATGAATCCGGACTCCGCGTCCAGTCAGTTCTTCATTATGCACAAAACTTCCCCGCATCTGGATGGGGAATACGCGGCATTCGGTCATGTCGTAAACGGCATGGACACGGTGGATGAAATCGCGATGACCCCGACCGGTTGGGCAGATCAGCCGGTTACACCGGTCATCATGAAACACGTATATCTCAAGGATGAATAAAGATTGGCATGTGCCAATCTTTTTTAATGCAGATGTTCCTTCGCTTCTTTTAAGAGTTCCGGGGTGAGGGTCAGTGCCCGGTCCTCATAAGCAATCGCAGCTTTTGCGCAATAAGGACATACTGCCGTCGCACCCTGATCGGTCCAATCTTTGATTTCCGCCGGATCAAAGGTTTTTCCGCAGGCGACGCAAGTGCATTCGGATAAGCGGTTTTCGGTCAGGAAGTACACATTCAGCCTTGTGCGGGCCAGCACGGCCGCATACTCGGGCGGGGCCACATCGTAAAACGGAAGTGTATTTCCGAACCGGGAATTCATAGGCGGATCCGTTTTTTCTTCCGGAATGAAATCCGGGTTTTCCCTTCCGCATTCCGGACAATATCTGGTCTCAATGTCTTTTTGTCCGCATTCGGGGCAATCCCATTTCATGATGATTATCCTCCGAACAGTCTTCCGAGATCTTCCGGCGTCTTCGCCAGTTTGATCATGGAACGTTTTTCTTCCGCCAGGAATCCCTTGCGCGTCATTTCGCTGAAGAAGGAATCCAGCGTATCGTAATATCCGTTGACATTCATTAAGGCGTAGGGTTTCGCAATGCGGTCCAATTGATTCAGCGAAATGACTTCGACGATTTCTTCCAGCGTTCCGATTCCGCCCGGCAAGGCAACAAACGCATCCCCGTATTCAATCATTTTCGTCTTGCGGACCGACATCGTATCCACCCAGATCAATTGAGTCAGGCCTTTATGCACAACACCCGCTACGTCAAAAAACCGCGGACAGATCCCGATGACTTTTCCGTGATGTTCCAAAACCGCATCGGCCAATGCCCCCATCAACCCGAATGCTCCGCCTCCGTAGACTAACGTATGTCCGTGATCGGCAATCCAATATCCGAGCTGTTTCGCCGTTTCTTCATATGCGGGATCGAAGCCCTTGTTGGCGCCGCAATATACCGTTATCTTCATATCCGTTCCCCCGTTTTCTCTATTATACGTGATTTTGTCCTATCGGACGTGGTGAAGACGCAGAGTTTTGGTATATTTATAATAAGTTAAGATCTTATCGGAGGTGCATCATGAAAAAATTTCTGAGCATTTTATTTTCGATTCTTCTGTGTTTCACCGCTGTACAAATTCCGGTAAAAGCCGAAAACACGGTGATTAACGATGCGTCGATTTCCGGCGCGCCCATCAAACCGGAAGCCGGAAAAGCTGAAGTAAACTGTTTCTATACAGGACCTGTGTCGAAAATGTTCAAAGTAGTGAATCAGACATGGCTGAACGCGAAAACCGGGACAACCGTCGGAACCTTCGATGCGGGAATGATTGTCGAATACACCGCGAAATTTGAAGCCGCGTCCGGTTATGAATTCGCGGAAAACTGCGTATTGACGATCACCGGAATCGGATGGAACTATTCGGAATCAACGGTCAGTTCCGACCGCAAGACCCTGACGTTCACCGCAACCTACGCGATTCCCTATCCGGATAAATATTGGACGATTAACGTGAAACGCTATCCGGAAGAAGGCGGAACCGTCAGCGGAGCCACCTCAATCAAAGACGGCGAGTTTTTGAGCTTGACTGCCTTACCGGCGAAGGGATATACGTTCTCCCATTGGATGAGTGAAGGATATACCCTGTCCTTCGAAAATCCATTGAAATATCTTCCGAAGTCCGACATGAACATTGACGCAGTCTTTACGAAAGATTCCGCGGGAGGTGCCTACATCACCGCCGAAATCAATCCGAAGGACGGCGGTTCGATCAGCTGGAGCAGCATGGAAATCATCCTCAACGAGAAAGGGGATATCCAAGCATATCCGGCACCGGGTTTCAAGTTTGTGAACTGGACCGAAAACGGCAAGGAAGTCTCGACAAATCCGGACTTCGTATTCACTGCCGATAAAGACCGTCACTTCGTCGCCAATTTCGCAAAGCTGCAGTATACCCTGACCTTCAAGAGCACTGCCGGGGGGTCTACATCCGTCACCTCCAAGACCGCGGACTACAATACCGATGTGTTCGTCGAAGCGAAAGCCGACAAGGGATATCACTTCGTACGATGGACAGAAGGCGACAAGGAAATCGGAAAGTACTACCAGTATTACTTCACCGCGAATAAGGACCGTACGATTACCGCGGTATTCGAAAAGGATCCGGACGTCTACTATGATGTGTTCTTCCATGTGGACCCGGAAGGAGGCGGTTCCGTTGAACCTATCTCGGGAGCCCGGAAGGAAGGAACGAAAATCAGCGCCTCCGCAACACCTTCGAAAGGTTACTATTTCAAGGAATGGAAAGAAGAAAAGGACGGAGTCGTTTCCTCGAATCCTCAATATGAGTTCACTGTCACCAAGAATTATAACCTGACCGCGGTATTCGCGAAAAACTCCGTGCCGACCGTGATCCTCAATGAAGGAAAAGCCGCGGAGCTCACGGATCCGAAGACCGTCCTCAAGGGAACCTTCACCGTACATATCGATCCGAACACCGATAAAGCGGTTATCCGGATCACTCCGGAGGAAGGACTGCTGTTTGATCCGTCCAAGGAGAATGTCCGCGTTACGGCAGGTGATACAGCGTTAAGCCCGGTATTCAATATTACCGACAACGAGTTTACTCTGGAAGTATCCGGTCTGAAGGAACATGCCGGAAAAGATCTGAATATCAGTTATGTACTGACGGCGGATCCGGCATTCAAGGGCACCAAAGACGCCGGTGTGAAAGCGGAATATACTTTGGACGCTAACGACAAGGTCGAAGTCTCCTCCAACAAGATCACCGTCAAGATCGAAGAGGCGGATCCGACTCCGGACCCCACCCCGGCACCGACACCTACTCCTTCTCCGGCGCCAGCCAACAACACCGTGATTTATATCCTGCTGGGAGTGATTCTGGCGCTGCTGATTGCCATAGGAATCTTGCTGATCATCCGCAGAAAGAACGACAAGTAGTTCTCACGCATACAAAAAGCCTCCGGATTCATTCCGGAGGCTTTATTATGTGTTCAGGGATTAACGGACTGCGTCGATGATTTCCTTGAAGGAATCAACCTTTAAGGAAGCTCCGCCGATTAATGCGCCGTCGATATCCGGGCAAGCCATGTATTCCTTGATGTTGGTCGGCTTGACGGATCCGCCGTACTGTACGCGGACAGCTTCGCCGGTTGCTTCATCGTAAAGTGCCTTTACGGTGTCACGGACAAGCTTGCAGCAATCTTCCGCGATTTCCTTGGTAGCGGACTTGCCGGTGCCGATTGCCCAGATCGGTTCGTACGCAATTACCATCTTCGCAACTTCTTCCGCGGTTAAGCCTGCCAGGGAACCTGCGAGCTGATTCTTGATGACGTTTGCGGTTTCACCTGCGTCATACTGCGCTTCGGTTTCACCGATGCAAAGAATCGGGATGATGTTATCTGCGAGAAGTCTCTTCGCTTTTGCTGCGCAATGAGCGTCTGTCTCATTGTAATATGTACGTCTTTCGGAATGGCCGATGATGCAGTAGGTAATGCCTACTTCTTTTAACATCGGTACGGATACTTCACCGGTATATGCGCCGGAATCGAGTTCGTTGCAGTTTTCAGCCGCGATGATCAGATGCTTCGCGTTGCGTACGCATGCGTCTAAATCTACAAACGGTGCGCCTACGCCGAAGTCCGCTCTTTCGGTTCCGTCCAGTACTTCTTCGATGCCCTTCATGAATTCTTCAGCTTCACGCGGAGTCTTGTTCATTTTCCAGTTTCCGACGATGATCGGCTTGCGTCCTTTTTCACCGATGATCGCAACACCCGGGAGAACCTTGCCTTCGATGAATTCGAGGGAAGCTCCGCCGCCGGTGGATACATGCGTGAACTTTTCCTTGTAGCCTAACTTCTTCGCTGCGCTTGCGGAATCGCCGCCGCCGATGATGGTGTTCGCGCCTTCGAGGTTCGCAATTGCTTCACAAACCTTTTCGGTTCCAACCGCAAACTTCGGCATTTCGAATACGCCCATCGGGCCGTTCCAGACAACGGTCTTCGCGCCTTCGAGTTCCTTTGCGAATAATTCTACGGTCTTCGGACCGATATCCAGACCCTGCCATCCTTCCGGAATATTTCCTTCTACGACCTGGGTGTTCGCATCTTCGCTGAACGCATCCGCGATGACATTGTCGACCGGTAAAATGATCTTGCCGTTCGCACGTGCCAAGAATTCCTTCGCGATTTCAACTTTGTCTTCTTCCAATAAGGAATTGCCTACGGTGTAGCCCTGCGCAACTTTGAAGGTATATGCCATACCGCCGCCGATCAGGATCTTATCC
>CACYEP010000187.1 GCA_902773425.1 uncultured Erysipelotrichaceae bacterium
GGATTTTTGATCATGGATACCCGCAGGATGCCCTTAATCCAATCGATGCGCATGGTGATTCCGTCTGCCGCGTATTCCCTGGAATGGGGAAGGGCACGAACCAACCGGAATTTATGATTGAACTTCATCTTTCGGATCTCCGATCTTGATCATATTGCGGGCCATCTTGAAATAGTTCGGACGGCCTGTCTTGGTGGAATCTTTTGTAAAACACAGAACTTTTTTCGGTTTCCACTCCGGAAGGCCGGGTCCGTTCGGATTGCCGGTCTTCGCAAAGTTCGCTGTGTATTGAGATAACTGGGAAGATGCTTCATAATCGCGTTTTGCGTAAGGCCTCCAGGATTGTTTGAGGCGTTCAAACATATAGCGCAGGTCCGAGGAGTGGAAGGCGGCGTTATGATCGCCCGGCGCGTCCATGTCAAAGAAATACAGATACGCGTTATTGGCTTTGCCGAACTTGCTTCCGATATAAGCAATGATCGGGGCGTACATATCGTTGTTGGTGAAGCCGATCATATAGCCGATCTTCAGCGGATTTTTGATCATCAGATCGATTCTGTCTTTGATCAAGTAACCGTCCACGACCGGCATCGTGTTGTAGGTATTGTCCTTGCGGGCTGCCTTGAAGGTTTCCAATACATCGAACATTGTTTTCAGATCCAGTTTCTTTAAATCATCCAGGGTTTCGCATCCGGCCGCTTTCATGTAGGACTGCCAGTATTCATGCGTATCCGCGGAAAGCTTTGGAAGAGCGAATTTCGGAAACATGCCTCCGCCCGACATCATTGCGGCGCGGGTAAACATGCCTTCCAAATTATGGTTCAGACAAAGGTACTGAATCGAAATGGCTCCGGCGCTTTGACCCAGAAGAGTGATGTTATCCGGATCGCCTCCGAATTCCCGGATGTGATCTTTGACCCACCGGAGGGCAAGGACCATATCATCCAGGCCGAAGTTTCCGTCATGTCCGTATTTCTTTTGGATGTCTTCGTGCGTCAGATAACCGAGAATGCCTACACGGTAGTTCGCAAATACGGTGATGACGCCTTTTTTCGCAAACCCGTATCCGCGGAAAGGTTCTTCGTTGTTGGAGCCGGAATTAAATCCTCCGCCGTGAAAATACAGGATCACCGGACAGTTCTTGGGATCCTTCGGCGTATAGATGTTCAGGTTCAGGCAATCTTCACCGTAGGTGAATTCCAGTCCCTTGCGGAATTCCTTGAAATAGAATCTCCGTTCGGCGCTTTCATAGTGGGGATAGTATTGCCGGTATTGCGGGCAGATCTTACCCATGGTTGTTGCGTCAAGCGGGTTATTCCAATGATCAACGGGCTTCGCGTATTCGAAGCGTTCCGCTTTAGCGAAAGGAATTCCTAAGAATTCGTTGCAGTCACCGTAAGAATTTCCGGTAACCGTGCCAAGGCTTGTGCTGAATATGATATGTTGTGCGCTCAGGATTAAAACCTCTGCCATCTGATACTATTTTATCTTGAATCGGCGCATATGGAGAACAAAATAAAAAATCAAACAGAATCTGTGCGTTTTCGCATGATTTTAGGCATATTCGTGATTTATGTCACAACATCCTGTATAATAAATATAAAGACAAAGATTCAAACACAATCATAATGAAAGGGAGGACAAACTATGTCTTACGAAAAACTGTTTGAACCCGGGAAACTGGGGAATCTTGAACTGAAAAACCGCATTGTCATGCCGGCAATGGGCTGTTCATTGGCGGAATCGACCGGGGAAGCCGGCGCGAGAATGATCAAGTATTACGCAGACCGCGCAAGAGGCGGAGCGGGACTGATCATCACCGAAATCACGCGTATTGATGACGAAACCGGTGTCGGCACGCCGAATCAGCTGAGCGTCACGAATACCCATATGATCGCGCAGTTATCCCGCCTTGTAGAAGCGGTGCACGCGTATGATACGAAGATCTTCGTACAGCTTCATCATCCGGGTAACCAGACTCCGAGCCGCTTGATCGGCGGTAAGCAGCCGGTATCGGCATCCGATGTTACCTGCAAGGTCATCGGCGAACAGCCGAGAGCCTTAACGACCGAAGAAGTGGAAGGCTTAGTCAAGAAGTTTGTGACCGGCGCGGTGATTGCGCAGAAGGCAGGCTTGGACGGTGTAGAAATCCATGCGGCGCACGGCTACCTCGTCAGTCAGTTCCTTTCCCCGCATACCAATAAACGCACCGACAAATACGGCGGCAGCTTCGAAGGCCGGATGCGCTTTGTCACC
>CACYEP010000188.1 GCA_902773425.1 uncultured Erysipelotrichaceae bacterium
CTCATCTACGGCAAATATATCTCGTGATGCCGAGATATTAGAAAGGAAACTTGATATATGATTCGTACCAACACAGTAAATCTTACCATTATACCGGCCATTGCGTTCCGTCAGAAGCTTCCTTCCGGAGGCTCCGGCATTACGATTCTGCGCTACGGCGTAGATCAGCCAGGAATTGCGTCCATCAGCAAAACTTCCGGTGAACCGATCTACGCGAAAAACATCTCCGAAAAACTTTATCCGCCCGAAGCCTTTTTGGAAGCCATGGAGCTAACCAAGGGCATGCCGTACGGAAAACGCAAACCTGTGCGTGTAACCGAAGAAATTAAGCCGGCGGAAATTGCGGAAGAGAAGGCGGAAGAACTGCCGGAGGAAGTAGTTGTAGACAGTGCGGATTATCAGAAAATCGTCGATAAGTATACCGATAAAAACGGGAAGCTTTCTTATGAATTGATGAACAAGGACTTTATCAAGGCAGGCAGGAACAATCCGGTTGTCTTAAGAAAACTGGAAGAGAATGCGCCGCTGGGCAATATCCGCTTCGTCATCGTAAAAGACCAGTTCAACCGGATTACCGGAAACCCCAATCTCACCAACAAACAGATCAACAAGATGGTTGAACTGCTGGATGAGGTCAGCCCCAAGAGTGTCTTTAAGGAACTGAATCTGGAAATCAGGAAGTGGAAGAAAGCCCGCAAGGGATGAGCGTATAAACCGTCTTCGGACGGTTTTTCTTTTCCTAAAGATGATTTTGTGACAAGATATCCGTATGTACAGAAACTATATCTTTGACTTATACGGAACATTGGCGGATATCCGCACCGATGAAGAAGATCCGGAACTTTGGGACAGGACCGCTGCGTTCTATTCAGCGCATCATGCGGTATATACCGGAAAGGAACTTCGGGCGGCGTATCTTTCGTATTGCGCAAGCGAACAGGCGCGCAGTCAAAATCCTTGGTATGAAATCGAATTGCGCCGTGTCTTCCGGAAACTGTATACAGCGAAAGGAGTTTTTCCGCGCCGTGAATTGGTTGAGGAGACCGCGGTGTTTTTCCGGAGAACATCCATTCGGAAACTGAAAGTGTATCCATGGGTATTTGGGGTATTTGAGATGATCCGCTCCGAAGGGTCCGGGATTTACCTTTTAAGCAATGCCCAGTCCTGTTTCACGGTGCCGGAGTTAAAAGAGCTTGGATTGTACGGTTTGTTTGACGGGATCGTGATTTCCTCGGACGCGAAAGTTAAAAAACCGGACCCGGAGATCATGCGGATCCTTCTGAAGCGATACGGATTAAAACCGGAGGAATGCCTGATGGTCGGGAATGATCAGACATCCGATGTCCTGGTTTCCAAACGCTGTCAAATCAAGTGCCTGTACATTGAGACGGAGACGTCGGGAACCTATAGGGAATCCCTTAAGGCAGACAAAGAATTGTTTTGCGAAAAATATGAAGAATTGCCGGAACTTTTGGAGTTGTGCTAGAAGTTCCCGTGTGCTAGAATACATCTCGTAAAACGTAGATGAGGAATAAGTACCGATCCGCTTAAAAGAGAGAACGCGAAGGGTGAAAGTGTTCATGGAAAGGGAAGCTCTCCTCGGAGCGGAACCAATCCTTCCCGTAAGCCTTGCGTTAAAAGGAATTGAGGTGTGCGTCTTTATGACGTGAAACAGGATGGTACCGCGTGCAATACGTTCCTAGTATAGGAACTTTTTTTATTTCCGGAGGTGTAAAAATGGAACAGAAAGTATTAACAGGAAATGAAGTCCGGGCAATGTTCTTGGAGTTCTTCAAAGAAAAAGGACACATGGTCGAACCCGGCGCAAGCTTAATTCCGCATAACGATCCGACTCTTTTGTGGATCAATGCGGGTGTAGCGGCATTAAAAAAGTATTTTGACGGCACGATGAAGCCGAAATCCAACCGTATCTGCAACGCGCAGAAATCGATTCGCACCAACGATATCGAAAACGTCGGTAAGACCGCGCGTCACCATACGTTCTTTGAGATGCTGGGGAACTTCTCCATCGGCGATTATTTTAAGCATGAAGCAATTCCGTGGGCATGGGAATTCTTAACTTCCCCGAAGTGGATCGGATTTGATCCGGACCGCCTTTATGTCACGGTGTATCCGGACGATAAGGATGCGTATGACTGCTGGATCAAATGCGGCGTCGATCCGTCCCACATCTGCAAGAAAGAAGACAATTTCTGGGAAATCGGCGAAGGTCCGGGCGGACCGGATACCGAGATCTTCTATGACCGCGGCGAAAAGTACGATCCGGAAGGATTGGGCGTAAAAGCATTCTTCGAAGATATCGAGAATGACCGTTATATCGAAGTATGGAACGTTGTATTCTCGCAGTTTGACTGCAAGCCGGGAGAACTTCCGCGCTCCGAATACAAGGAACTTCCGCACAAAAACATCGATACCGGCATGGGTCTGGAACGTTTGGTATGCCTGATTCAGGACGGGGAAACGAACTTTGATACGGACTTATTCCTGCCGATCATTCATGAAACGGAAAAGTATACTTCCAAGAAGTACGAGGGTGAGAATAAGATGGCGTACCGCGTCATTGCGGACCATATCCGTACCGTGACCTTTGCGATTTCGGACGGCGCGATGTTCGGAAATACCGGACGCGGATACATCCTGCGCCGTGTTCTGCGCAGAGCGGTCCGTTACGGAAAGAAGTTAGGTATCGAAGGCGCATTTATGTATAAGCTGGTTCCGGTTGTAGCCGAGAACATGAAAGATTTCTATCCGTACCTGTTGGAAAAAGTCGATTTGGTATCCAAACTGGTAAAATCCGAAGAAGAATCTTTCCAGGCGACTTTACAGGAAGGCGAACGTATTTTACAGGGTTACCTGAATGATTGCGAGGGTAAGGTTCTGGACGGCGCCGATGCGTTCAAACTGTATGATACCTACGGATTCCCGTATGAATTGACCGTGGAGATCGCGGAAGAGGCGGGAATTACCGTTGACCGTGCGGGATTTGACGAAGAGATGAGAAAACAGAAAGAACGCGCCAGAAACGCGCGCGGAAATGTCCAGTCCATGGCTTCCCAGTCCAAGGACCTGATGGATTTCGATACACCGTCGGTATTCGTAGGTTATGAGACAACCGAATGCGAAGCGACAGTCATCGGCTTATTCCAAAACGGCGCGGCTGTGGATGAATTGACCGGCGAAGGCGAAATCGTCTTTGATAAGACTCCGTTCTATGCGGAATCCGGCGGACAGGTATCCGATACCGGTACGGTTTCCAACGGGGATCTGACATTGACCGTGAAGGATGTCAAGAAAGCTCCGCGCGGACAGTTCTTACACAAGGTGGAAACCGAGGAAGAAATCCGCAAGGGCGATGTATTCCGTCTTTCGATTGACAATGCGCGCAGAACCCTGATCCGCGCGAACCATTCGTCGCTGCATCTTCTGCAGGCGGCATTGCGCAAGGTGCTTGGTAGCCATGTCGCGCAGGCAGGTTCGTATTGCGGCGATGAATACGGACGTTTCGATTTCACGCATTTTGAAAAGGTTACCGATGAACAGCTGCATAAGGTAGAGGAACTCGTGAACCGCTATATCGCAAACCATGACGATGTCCGTACGGATGTATTATCCATGGAAGACGCGAAGAAGACGGGCGCGATAGCCTTGTTCGATGAAAAATACGGAGATACCGTCCGGGTCGTCACAATGGGAGAAGAGTCCAAGGAATTCTGCGGAGGAACCCATGTCTCCAATACCGGGGAAATCGGATTGTTCGTGATCGAATCCGAAGAGTCCATCGGTTCGGGAATCCGCCGTATTACGTCCCGCACCGGATATAAGGCGTATGAACTTCTCAAGCACGATCAGGATTCGTTAAACGAATTGGCGCGTGATTACGGATTGACAAGCCGCACCGGCATCAAGAAGAAGAGCGACCAGATCCTGAATGAATTGAATGAAGAACGCAAGGAAAATGCGAAACTGAAAGCACAGCTGGCCGGTGCAAAGGCACTTTCGCTGCTGGAAAAAGCTGAAACCGTGGACGGAAGACAGTATTTGTTCGCAACGCTTGACGCGGATACAACCACCGATCTGAAGGAACTTTCGCTGGATCTTTGCGGCAGACTGACCGACGGTTTTGTCTTCCTGACAAATAAGTTTGAAAACCGTCTGGTATTCGCGGCTGCGTGCTCCAAGGCACAGGTTGCCTTAGGAAACCGCGCAGGTGATCTTGCGAAGCTGGCTGCCCAGGTGACCGGCGGCAACGGCGGAGGAAGACCGGAAATCGCGCAGGCGGGAGGAAAAGACCCGTCCAAACTGGAAGATGCGGTCAAAGCGGTCCGTGCGAAGCTTGGATTAGCCGATTGATTGTTGGAAAGCGCTTCCGAAAATGATAAGATAGTCTGTGTAAGGAGATGGTCCGATGAAAACTAAAACGATTGCGATCAAGCAGGAAGAAATCCGCAGCCAGAATATCAAGGACATTCTGACGCACGTTTCGGATGCTCTGACAGAACGCGGCTACAATGCCGTAAACCAGATTGCCGGTTATCTGATTACGAATGATCCGGCATACATTTCCGGGTATAAAAATGCCCGCTCGGTGATTCAGACGGTAGAACGCCATGAAATCATCGAAGAATTGGTCAAGGAATATCTGAGGAAAGAATAATGCGGATCATGGGATTGGACCTCGGTACGGTTACCTGCGGTGTTGCGGTATCCGATCCGACCGAATTTCTGGCTTCGCCGGTAAAGACCGTGCGTTTTGAAAGCGAAAACTATGAACAGGCATTGGATTTATTATTGCCGCTGATTGATGAATACAAGCCCGGTAAACTGGTCTTGGGTCTTCCGAGACATATGAACGGGGATGTAGGCGTCCGCGGGCAGGCGTCCATTGCGTTCAAGGAGATGCTGGAGAAGGAAACGGGACTTCCGGTGATTCTGGAAGATGAACGTTTAACGACGGTCATGGCACAGAGAGATTTGATTTTTCAGGATGTCAGCCGGAAAAAACGTAAAAAAGTAGTTGATCAGATGGCAGCTGTGCAGATCCTGCAGGGTTATCTTGATAAAAATAAACGGGGATGAATCATCCCTGTTTCTTTAAGAAAAAGGAGAGACATTATGGCAGAGTTACGCGAAGACGAACTGGAAATTGTCATGGAAGACGGAGAAGTATTGCATAAGCGTATACTGTTTACCGCAAATTACGGGGAGAAGGACGTGGTGTTCTTTACCGATTATGATGCGGAAGACGAAGAAGTCAACGTCATGTACTACGATGAAGAAGGCGCCCTTACACCGCTGGAAGAAGATGCGTACGGATGGGCGGAAGAAGTATTGAATACTTGGATCAAGGATACGGAAGAGAATGAAGGCTAAGAAAGTATTGATCGGCATCCTGGTTTTCTTCGTGCTTGCCGCAGGCGCGGCGGTAGGGGCGCTGCTGTACTATCAGAACAATCTAAAGGCGGTATCTTCGAATCCGGCTCCGGTGTCCTTCCGCATTGAGGAAGGCCAGTACGGGGATGAAATCTATCAGAATCTTTACGATGAGGGCTTGATCCGCAATACGATGGTTGCGAAAATCTACGTGAAACTAAATCATATGGGAGATTTCAAGAAAGGCAGATTTGATCTGGATAAGTCCTGGGATCTTCCGCGCATTATCAAGACCCTGAATGATGATTCCGCGGCGAAAGCGGATGAAGTCGAATGCCGCTTTACCGACGGGGATTGGGCGAAGGATTACGCGAAAACCATTGAGGAAACCTTCGGGTATCCGGCCGCAGAAACCCTGGCATTATGGAACGATCCGGATTATGTGGCGGGCTTAATGGATGACTATTGGTTTATTACCGACCAGGTCTATGAAAGCGAACACGTGCTTCTGGAAGGATATCTGGCACCGGAAACTTACCGTTTCTTAGCCGATTCGAGCCTGGATGACATCACCCGCCGGCTTTTGGACCAGACCGCGGAAATCTTGGCGCCTTACAAAGATCAGATGACGGACAGCTGGTATGACATCCATCAGATCATGACCCTGGCGTCGATCGTTCAATATGAAGGAAATACGCCGGAAAACATGGCGACCATCGCCGGTGTGTTCTATAACCGCCTGAATGACGGATGGATGCTGCAGAGCTCCGCGACGACCTGTTACGCATTATATGAATACGATGACTGGAGATCCTGCGAATTGAATCATGATATCGCATCCTCCTACAACACCTATACACATTACGGATTGACTCCGGGTCCGATCTGCAACCCGGGTGCCGCCGCCATCAAGGCGACTTTGAATCCGGAGAATACGAATTATTATTACTTCATGGCGGATGCCTGCGGAGACGGCACGGTCTATTTCGCGGAAACTTACGCAGAACATGAAGCGAATGTGGAAAAGTATCTGACCTGTTATTAGAAAGGATTTCGTATGTTTCATAAACCCGTAATCATCGGAATCGCGGGAGGATCCGCGTCCGGAAAGACTTCGATCGCCGCGAAAATCCGCGAATCGTTCGAAGACGGCATGGCGGAAATCATCCGCATGGATGACTACTACAACGACCAGTCGAATATGACGATGGAAGAGCGCTTGAAAGTCAATTATGACCACCCGTTCGCATTCGATGTGGATCTTCTGATCAAACATCTGAAGCTCTTGATTTCGGGTACCCCGGTGGAAGTCCCGACCTACAGTTTCGTGGAATACACGCGTGCTCCCGAGACCAGGCTGGTGAATCCGACCGACGTCATTATTTTGGAAGGACTGTTCGTGCTGGAAGAACCGCGCATCCGTGATTTCCTTGATATCAAGGTATTCGTGGATACCGATGCGGATATCCGGTTTATCCGCCGGTTGGTCCGGGATGTCAAAAAGCGCGGAAGAACTTTGGATTCCGTTGTGAATCAATGGGTGGACACGGTACGTGTCACGCATAACTCGTTTATTGAGCCGTCAAAGCGCTACGCGGACATTATTATTCCGGAGGGAAGTCATAACACGGTCGCCATCGATCTTCTGAATACGAAGATTCAGTCGATTATCGCGCAGAACAAGGAAACAACCGTTATCACCGTTAAAGAGTATGACCGTATCATTGCTGAATTGACCGAACTCAGAACTGTGGAACTGCCGAAAGTGCGCGCAGAGGTCCATACCGCAATGGCCTCGGGGATCGACTTATCGGAAAATGAAATGTACGATACAGCGAAAGCCAAAGAAAAAGAAATCTGGGACCGCATGCAGGTATTGGAAGATATCCTGCAGAATGCGGTAGCGGACAATGAAAAAAAGTGATAAAATTGCTAAGCAATACGGAGGAATCGAAGTATGGAAGAAAGAATTCAAATTACTCAGGAAGGCTATAATGACCTTAAGAAGGAATACGATCATTTAGTACATGTTGAACGTCCGGAAGTCATCGCGGAATTAGCTGCTGCACGTGCACAGGGCGACTTGTCCGAAAACGCGGATTATGATGCGGCCAGAGACAAACAGGCAAAATTGGAAGCCCGTATCCGTGATCTGGATGTAATGATCCAGAATGCGGAAATCGTTACGACTCCCCGCAAGGGCGCAAAAGTTGTCCGCATGGGCTCGGTTGTCACTGTTACCGATTTAGCGCGCAATACCGAAGATACTTACACGTTGGTAGGTACTTACGAATCCGATCCGCTTGCCGGTAAGATTTCCAGCACATCCCCGGTAGGAGCTGCGTTAATGGAACACAAGGCCGGTGATGTGGTCACGGTCAACGTCGCGAAAGCTTATCAGCTTCGCATCGAAAAGATCGCATAACACGGGATATCCCGTGTTTTTTTGTATGAAGAAAACGTGGATCATCAGCGCCTGTCTTTTAGGAACTCCATGCAGATATGACGGGAAATCCTGTCCGTTTGAAATTCCGGATGAATGGAAGGACATCGAACTTGTTCCGGTATGCCCCGAAGTGCTCGGAGGATTGCCGGTTCCGAGGACTCCCAGTGAAATCCGGGAAGGAAAGGTATATTTCAAAAGCGGGGAAGACGTAACGGAGTTTTTTCGCAAAGGCGCATTAAAAACATTGGAGATTGCCCGGAAGAATCACGCGGATGCGGCGGTTCTGAAGTCCAAGAGTCCCAGCTGCGGGTATGGGAGAATCTATGACGGAACCTTCACCGGAAATCTGACGGAAGGCAAAGGTATTACTGCGAAACGATTGGAAGAAAACGGGATTCGGATCATCTCCTTCGAAGAATTTGAAAAGACAAAGTAAAACGCCGGAATCTCGGCGTTTTCATGTTTTAGAGATCCAATGGATTTTTCTCTCTCCATAATTCCAATAAATCGACTTCAGAAAGAAAGGCTTAATTTTATTGTTTGGAATGGAAAGGATTAATTTCCAATGGGAATTGTTCGAAAATATGCTAATCATCGAATATTGATGAGATTGCCGCAAAAGATGAAAACCGGAGCAAGCTTATGTATACTATTTATGGGAGGAGTTATGAAAAGATGGGGAGAATATGGTTTATATTATCATTTGTACAACGATTGCCCATATTGGCCTTCATCATTGACCTTCTATCATTAAAGGTATGAAAAAAGTATTATTAATTATTTTGTCGGCACTGCTGTTTTTGACCTCTTGTTCCATTAGTGAATCTTTGTACGACCATGTACCTTCTATGGATACAGGGAACGGCGTTGATTCTGCAGGCAGATTTGTTACTGTAAAACCTTCTGAAGCAGTTTTTTACTATAATAAGAACGGCACGAAAAACGAAGTGGTTTTCAACTGTGAAATCATGTCAACAATCCATGATACGAGAGATTCGGTTTCCGGTGTTCATTTTTACAATGCGCAAATTATTAATCCCATTCCGGATAAAATTACAGTTTATTATACGGATGTAAGAGGCAGTTTTAAGGAAGATGATTATGTTTTCGTGGATGAATATGATGCCCATTCCGGGAATTACAATGCGGAGTACGGGTTTGTTAATACTCTGAGAACGCAGAACGGATATAGCTACAAAATTGTAGCGGAATGGAGTAAGAAATACTACCGCGAAAAAGGGTACTACGGAACAGCAGTATATTACATTGATTTCGATGAATAATTGTATCTGAGACTATGAGAAACCAAAGTAAAACGCCGAGATCTCGGCGTTTTCATATTTTAGAGGTCCAACAGATTTAAGAGTGCGTGAACGTAGATTTCCGTTTGACGCGCTAAATTCTTGATCGGGATGAATTCATCGTCTCCGTGCATATGAATGTCCGGATCATCCGGAAATTCCGCACCGAACGCAATCGTGTTATGGATTCCTTTGGCATAGGTTCCGCCTCCGATGACCATAGGGCGGTTGACAGTATCTCCGGTTACGTCCTTATAGGCTTTGTAGAGGGAAGATACCAACGGGGAATCCGGCGGGAAGAATAACGGCTCTTCGAAGTCTTCAATGAACATTTCACCGTCTTCATCATCCTTGGTTGCGTTGTAGTATTCGCGTTTCATCTGTTCGGGGTCCTTGGTGACCGGGTAACGGATATCTACGGTGACATGGATCTTGTCACCGACTTTTTTGATGACGCCGAGGTTCAGGGAAAGATCCCCGTAGGCATCTTCAAAATCAATGCCTAACCGTTCGCCGTGGCAGGTGTTTCCGAAATATCTTGCGATAAAGCGTACTGCCGGATCATCCAATCCTGCCTCATCAAGAGCCGCGAAGGTTTCGTTGATCGCGTTGACTCCCATATCCGGCAAAGATGCGTGCGCTTGTAAGCCGTAGACAGTCAGCTTGATCGGGTCGCCGTCTTCAATTTCATAGCGGACATTGCGGGCATTTAACGCAATGCGGAATTTCCCAAGATCGAATGTGCCTTTGCGGACAGTCATGGTGACCTTACCGCATACGACGTTCATCGCGGTGCCGCCTTCAACACTTAAGATTGCGTTTGTCGGAGTTTCCAAGTGTCCCTGGCAGATTCCTTTTTCGCCGAAGACACCCGGGAAGTTTCCGTCCGGAGTGAATCCGAGATCGAAGTGGCCTTCCTTTTCAACATAATGCGCGAGGCATGCGGATCCGGATTCTTCGTTGCAGCCCATCACCAAACGGATGCGTTTATTCATATCCGGTCGGAGTTCATGAACGATGCGTAACGCGGCCATGGCGCAGCATACCGGGCCCTTGTCATCCGTGGATCCGCGTCCGTAGAGGTTTCCGTCACGTTCGGTTAAGGTAAACGGGTCGCTGGTCCAGCCGTCGGTGACCGGTACAACATCCAGATGTCCGACCATACCGATCAGTTTTTCGCCGGAACCGATTTCCGCGAAGCCCGCATAGTTGTCGACGTTTTTCGTTTTGAATCCGTATCCGTCAAGAATCTTCAATGCGGCAGCCAGGGCATCCGCGTTCGCTTTTCCGAACGGCATGCCTTCCAGCGGCTCGGATTCAACGGAAGGATAGGATACAAGAGTGCGGAGGTTCTTGATAATCTCCGGTACTTCCTGTTCCACACGTTTTTTAATATCCATAGTTATTCTCCTTTATTTGTGTGCAGGGTCTTATTTTCACTTGCCTGCAGATCATCCAGATTTTCATGAAGCGCGATGGAATCCATGATCCGGAAGACGATTTCTTCCAGTCGGCTTCCTTCGGAGTAGTCCGCTTTCGCGGTGTAGTTGACGCGGTTTTGTTCGACCAGTTTGCGCGGATGTTCGGTATTGTCCGCATAGACCGCGATGGAATGTCCGCCGTTTCGCTTGACCAAGGACATGCACGGGACATCCGTCATTCCGTCGCCGAAGTACAGCATATTCGTATACGGAACCGCGATTTCATCATCCGGCATATACTCGTTGATCCGGTCGTCCGACACCTCCATAATCCCTTTGTGGATCCGGAAGAGGAACTGGGTCTTGTTGGTGAAATTGATTGAAACGGAAGGCCAGTCCGCGATTCCGTCCGTTCCGTAATGGAATCTTGACGCGTAGATCCGGTTAAAACACGGCGCGATCGGGGTGCCTTCGATGATCTCTTCCAAACCGGAAGATATGACATAATGCTCGACCGTCAAACCGAGCTTTTCCCCGTATTCCTTCGTGCGTTTGAACCAGGTTTCAACACCGGGATAAAGTTCGATTCCCTTGCCTAAGGAATTCAGATATTCCCGTGTCAGGGGAAGACCGCGTTCCTTGGATTTTGCGGTCATATAGTACAGATACGAAAGAATCGGATCCATTTGGTGTTCGAGGGTTTGTTTGCCGACTTCGCTCCAGAACGCGGAGGCGCTCATGCCGAGTCCGGGGATAAACCCGTAGTTCTGCATGTCTTCCGTGCAGAGAGTCCGGTCAAAATCATACATGAACGCGATTTTTCTGTTCATAATCAACCTTCTTTCCTGTTCTTACATTATAGTCTAAAACAGGAAGGAAAAAAACGCTTTAAATTAAGGAAACGTCGTTGAGAAAAGGGAAGAGTTAGGCTATAATTTTAACGGTATTTTTTATACAGGCTAAGGAGGCTATATGGCAAAAAATTCTGTATGGAAGTCAATGGATGGTAACGAAGCGGCATCGTACGCTGCCTATGCGTTGACGGAAGTTGCGGCAATTTATCCGATTACCCCGTCGAGCCCGATGGCGGAACATGTGGATGAATGGGCATCGAGAGAACATCGTAAGAATGTTTTCGGAACTGAAGTAAAAGTTGTTGAAATGCAGTCCGAAGGCGGCGCTGCAGGTACCATGCACGGTATCTTACAGGCCGGTACATTAGGAACGACCTTCACGGCATCGCAGGGCTTATTACTGATGATTCCGAATATGTACAAGGTCGCAGGCGAACATTTACCGGGCGTATTCCATGTTGCGGCACGTTCGTTAGCCGCGAGATCCCTGAACATTTTCGGTGATCATTCCGACGTTTATGCGGCCAGACAGACAGGTGTCTGCATCCTGGCTTCGAACTCTGTTCAGGAAGCTATGGACCTTTCCGGTGTTGCACATCTTTCCGCAATCAAGGCATCTTTACCGTTCTTGCATTTCTTTGACGGTTTCCGTACATCTCATGAAATTCAGAAAATTGAATTAATGGATTACGATTATCTGAAGAGCTTAGTTGACAAGGATGCGTTAAACCGTTTCCGTGAAAAGGCTCTGAACCCGCATCACAACCCGGTTACCCGCGGCGGTAATGAAAACGATGATATTTACTTCCAGGGTAAGGAAGCTTCGAACTTAAGCTATGAAGCAGTAGCGGATATCGTTGCGGATTACATGGCGAAGATTTCCGAACATACCGGAAGAGAATATGCACCGTTTGTTTACTACGGCGCACCGGATGCGGAACGCGTTATCGTTTCCATGGGTTCGGTTTCCGAAACCATCGAAGAAGTTGTTGACAAGTTAAATGCTGCAGGCGAAAAGGTCGGTTTGGTAAAAGTTCACTTATACCGTCCGTTCAGCACTGCGTATCTTGAAAAAGTCTTACCGGCAACTGTTAAGAAAGTTGCGGTGTTAGACCGTGCGAAAGAACCGGGAACCAGAGAACCGTTATATCTGGATGTCCGTGAAGCATTGCATGCGCACAAAGATCTTACCATCATCGGCGGCCGTTACGGTTTAGGTTCCAAGGATACCCAGCCGAACCAGATCAAGGCTGTTTACGATGAATTGGCGAAGGAAGATCCGAAACCGGAATTCACTTTGGGCATTAACGACGATGTAACCCATCTGTCCTTAACGGTTGATCCGAAGTTCCATACCGGCGGCGATTACACTTCCTGCCTGTTCTACGGCTTAGGTTCCGACGGTACCGTAGGCGCGAACAAGAACTCCATCAAGATCATCGGCGACCACACCGATTTACGTATCCAGGCATACTTCCAGTATGACTCCAAGAAGTCCGGCGGCGTTACCCGTTCGCACTTACGTTTCGGTAAATCCCCGATCCGTTCGACTTACTATGTTAAGAACGCGGACTTCATTTCCTGCTCGTTAGATTCCTATGCCTTCAAGTATGACATGGTCAAAGACTTAAAGGACGGCGGAACATTCTTACTGAATACTCCGGTTAAAGCAGAAGATATCGAAAAGCATCTGCCGAAGAGAATGCTGGCGGAATTAGCGCTGAAACATGCGAAATTCTACATCATCGACGCGACGGATATCGCAGTCAAGACCCATATGGGCGGACACACCAACACCATCTTACAGTCTGCATTCTTCAAACTGAATGAACAGATTATGCCGTATGCGGATGCTCTGGAATACATGAAAGACGCAGCGCGCAAGACCTATGCGAAGAAGGGCGAAGACATTGTTAAGTCCAACTGTGACGCAATCGACGAAGGCGGAAACGGTGTTGTTGAAGTAACCGTGAAGCCGGAATGGGCGGATTTAATGGAAGACTTCAAGCATCAGACCATCGGTGATGCGTACTATGATGAACACGTAGCTGTCATCAACGCATTACAGGGTGATGATTTACCGGTTTCCGATTTCCGTAAGTGGGATATTCTGGACGGTTCCATCCACAACGATATCGCATTCAAGGAAAAGAGAAACATCGCTTCGTTCGTTCCGCGCTGGGATCCGGCGAAGTGCACCGAATGCGGCACCTGCGTATTCGTTTGCCCGCACGCAACGATCCGCGGCTTCTTATTAACGGATGAAGAAATTGCGAACGCTCCGGAAGCATTCGAAACCAAGCCGGGTGTAGGCAAGGGCAAAGATTACAAGTATCGTATCCAGGTCGCACCGATGGATTGCGTAGGATGCGGATTATGCGCGAATGAATGCCCGACCAAGTCCTTAACGATGGTTCCGGCACTCGAAGAACAGGATCATGAAGCATTAGCAGATTACCTGTACAAGGAAGTTGAATACAAGCAGGATGTATTCCCGAAGACCAATCCGATGGGAATGCAGTTCCAGATGCCGTACTTCGAAGTATCCGGCGCATGCGGCGGATGCGGTGAAGCTCCGTACTACAAGCTGGCTTCGCAGATGTTCGGTAAGGATATGTTAGTTGCGAACGCAACGGGCTGCTCGATGATTTATTGCTCGGCGACTCCGTCCACTCCGTTCGTTACCGACAAGCAGGGCAACGGTGTTGCTTGGGCGAACTCCTTATTCGAAGATAACGCGGAATACGGCTACGGTATGGCAATCTCCCGTAACTACAAGAACGCGAAGATCTTAAAGATCATGGAAGACAACCTTGACGGTGACTGCCATGACGCGTTCCAGAAATACTTAGACGCGAACGGCGACCGTGACTTGCAGAGAGCTTGCAAGGATGAAGTCCTCGCAGCGGTTAAGGCTTCCTCCAATGAAGCAGTCAAGGAACTTCTCGAACTGGCGGATGACTTAGTATCCAAGTCCGTATGGATCGTCGGCGGTGACGGATGGGCATATGATATCGGCTACGGCGGATTAGACCATGTCATGGCGAACAACCTGAATGTCAACGTCTTAGTACTCGATACCGAAGTTTACTCCAACACCGGCGGACAGTCTTCCAAGTCCTCTCAGGCGGCTTCCATTGCGGAATTCGCGGCAGGCGGAAAGACCACGTCCAAGAAGGATATGGGCCAGATCATGATGGCTTACGGTCATGCGTATGTCGCATCGGTTGCGATGGGCGCGAACCGCTTACAGACCATCAAGGCATTCCAGGAAGCGGAATCCTATGACGGACCGTCCATTATCTTAGCGTACAGCCCGTGCCAGTTACACGGTATCAAGGGCGGCATGAAGAACCACCAGACACGTCAGAAGGACGCGGTGGCATGCGGCTACTACAACCTGTACCGTTTCGACCCGCGTAAGGAACAGCCGTTACAGATCGACCAGAAAGAACCGGATTTCTCCAAGTTCAGAGAGTTCATCTTAGCGGAACGCCGTTATGCGAACTTAGTTGCAATCAAGGGCAAAGAAGCCGCAGACGCAATGTTCCAGAAGACGGAAGAAGACGCGAAGAAGCGTTGGGCTGCGTTGGTAAAACGCGCAGGTTAAACCTCCAATCTAAGCACCCGGAAACGGGTGCTTTTTCTTTGAAAAAGCGTTTTCATATTTCTATGAAACTATTTTCAAAAACAGAAACAGTGATATAATATTAATATAGGAGGTGAATAGTA
The DNA here is from genome assembly GCA_902773425.1 of uncultured Erysipelotrichaceae bacterium. GTDB lineage: Bacteria > Bacillota_I > Bacilli_A > Erysipelotrichales > Erysipelotrichaceae > RUG11872. The sequence continues at coordinate 15,146 of CACYEP010000188.1, forward strand.
TGCCCAGAACTAAGAAAGAAGCATCCGAAAAGGAGACTGTAAAGAAACCGGCAAAGACTGCGGCCGCGAAGAAGTCGACTGAGAAGAAGACGACCGCGAAGACAGCTGCGGCGAAAAAGCCTGCGGCAAAACGCACCGTCAAGAAACTGATGAGCGCTGCGGAGTATTCGGAAAAGATCGAATCCAAGAAAGCGGAAGCGCATGATAAAAACTGGCTGTACATCGAAGTAAACGCAGGTGATCTGAACCGTGAATTCGAAGAAAAAGAAAACCTCGAAGCGGTCTGCACAGCGATTACCGATGAACTTCTTGAAGGCGATTGCTTCATTATTGATCCGCTCGGAACCAGCGCGGCTCTTACTGTCCGTTACTATGTAGACAATCTGAGTCCGGAAAGAAGAAAGTATTACGACGTCCTTTAAGGATCAGGAACTCCGCTGATGCGGAGTTTTTTTTTGCAACAAATCCATTTCTGTACTATCATCAAATTAAGAGAGGAACCCGTCATGGCATTGTTAGATACCGAATTAAAAGAAGCCATCGAAGCATCCGAAACAGCACTGACGAAACTTGAAGATGCCAAATCCTGTCTGGAATCCGCTTCCGGATGGGGAATCTTTGATTTGCTCGGAGGAGGATTGATCGCCAGCGCGGTCAAACATTCCCGAATTGCCGAAGCACGCCGTAAATTTGAAGACGCCAAAGAATCCGTGCTCGTTTTCGCGGATGAATTGGACGATGTAGATGAGTTTGTCGATGTAACGTTTGATACGGGAGGAACCTTGCAGGCATTTGATATCTTCTTTGACAATGTCATTGCGGATGCGATCATGCAATCGAAAATCCGGGATATCATTCAGCAAATTGACGCGTGCATCTTTCAGATCCGGGATGTTCAGTCCAGACTGATAGACCGTTATCATTCGATGTATTAAAAAATCGGCTAGTGCCGATTTTCATTTTCCAGCAGGGACTTCAATGTTTCCGCAAGACCGTCCTTATCGATCGGACCGGTCACAATATCCGCCGCGGGGAAAAGTTTCGGGTCTCCCGAACCCATGGCGACAGCGATTTTCGCGCCGGATAACATCTCATAATCATTGAGGGAATCGCCGAACGCATAGTATTGCGATGCGCCGATATATTTCATAAACAGATCGATTCCGAAGGCCTTTGAGGTGCCTTCCATAACCAAGTCGGCGTACGGATAATAGGATTTCGCCGCATGAATTCCGAACTTTTCGTAGTCCGAATAATCATAGCCGGTATCTGCGACAACCATTGCGTAGTAGATTTTCTGCCCGTGGTATTCCGTGCCGATGGGATATCTTCCGGGAAACAGGGTCATGACTTTTGAAAGATTTCCGTTGGGTTTTCCGATCAGGGAATATCCGCCGTCCTCCAATAACATGACCGGGTGATGAAGTTTTTCGGCGGTTTGAAGGATGTTCAGGACTGTTTCTTCCGGCATGATCTTCTGGTACAGAATTTCCGCGTCCGGTCCGCGCACGTCCGCGCCGTTGATTCCGATAAAGCCGTCCCATTCGTAATTCGTGGCATCCGTCCATTTGGCTGTGTCGTACGTTCTTCCCGTACAAAGACAGCACGCATAACCTTCTTTGCGCCATTTTGCGATTTCCTTCACGGCGGATTCCGGGATTTTTCCGGTCTTCGGGTTCACGAGAGTGCCGTCGATATCAAAAAACAGAACTGTATTCTTAAAATGCTTTTCCATGGAAAATATTGTATAATAACTTCCGTAAAAACCAAAGAGAAGATTATGGCAAAAAAGAAAAGTACGAAAATTCTGTCGGTTGTGACAAATATATTGCTGGTGGTATGTCTCGCTGTATTCGGATACAGTTCTTACCGTATTTTTGCGTTCCAGATCAGCCGCCGTGTTGCCAACAAGGAGCACGATTCCATCTATAACATCATTGATATTCCGACGCCGTCCCAGAACCAGGGAGAGGAAGACAATACGTGGAAATTTACCGCGGATTCCTGGAAGAAACTGAAGGAACAGAACAGTGATTTTCAGATGTTTTTACGTTTTGACAGCGGAATCATCTCCGAGTCGGTCATGCAGGCATCCAACAACGATTACTACCTGCGCCGCAGTTTCTACGAAACATATTCCGAAGTAGGGATTCCGTTCATGGATTTCCGCTGCAGCACATCGGATACCAATATGACCATCTACGGACATCTGGTGTATTACGATAATACGTTGATGTTTTCACCGCTGACTTTACTGACCGACCAGGTTGCGTTCTGGGATAACAACACTTTGAAGATTTATCTGGAAGATGAAATCCGTTCGTATCAGGTCGCCTATGTGTACCACTATCAGCTGACGGATTACGATGAGTATGATTATGTTGTCGGAAACTTCTCGTCTAAAGAAGCTTTTGAACGTTATATGAATTATCCGAAGTCCCACAATATGGTCTATACCGGAATTGAAATTGAATACGGAGACCGCTTCGTGACATTCCAGACCTGCGTGAAATATCACGAGGAACAGCGGTTGATCGTAGTCGCAAAAGAAATCTCCAGAGAACCGTATCCGGTTGACCCGGTGGCACCGGATAAAGATGCGCATCTTGACGCGGGCGAAGAGAATACGCAAACTGACGGAAATTAGTCCTTGACTTTCCTACGGGGGTTGCGTATAATAACTTTCGCATCAGGGTGTGGCGAAGCTTGGTATCGCGCACGGTTCGGGACCGTGAGACCATGGGTTCGAATCCCATCACTCTGACCATGTAAAACTAAAGCCCTTCATTCGAAGGGCTTTTTTCTGTTTACCCGGCTGAATGTGATCCGGAATTATTTCATATGCTTGACACCGTAGTTGTAAGCGTCGCGGCACATATCTTCAATATTCTTTTCGGCTGTGAATCCGAGAACTCTCTTGGCATAAGATGTATCTGCCCAGACTTTCGCAAGATCTCCCGGACGGCGTTCCGTAATTTCATACGGGACATCCACATGGTTGACTTTCTTGAATGCTTCAACGATCTGCAGGACACTGGTGCCGTTTCCGGTGCCGATATTGATGTAGTCAATGCCGGTGCGCTTAAACGCGTACTCCAAGGCCGCCAGGTGGGCTTTTGCGAGGTCTACGACATGAATATAGTCGCGCATTCCGGTTCCGTCGACCGTGTCGTAATCATTGCCGAAGACGCGCAGCTTTTCGATCTTTCCGGTGGCTACTTTGACGATAAACGGCATGAGGTTGTTCGGAATGCCGTTGGGATCTTCTCCCAAGAGTCCCGACGGATGCGCTCCGACTGGATTGAAGTAGCGGAGGCACACAAAGCTTGCGTCTTTGTCCGCGTGTGCTGTGTCGCCTAAGATCCGTTCAATCATGCGCTTGGTTTCTCCGTACGGATTCGAAGTTCCGAGCGGATTGGATTCGTATAACGGCATGGATTCGCTTTCCGCGTATACCGTGGCGCTGGAAGAGAATACCAGATGATGACATCCGTACTTCTTCATGGTTTCCAGAAGGGTAAGCGTGGTGTCAAGGTTATTGCGGTAGTACATCAGCGGTTTTGCGACCGATTCGCCGACAGCCTTGTAGCCTGCGAAATGAATCACTGCGTCGATCTTATGGGCGGAGAAGATTTTTTCCATGAATTCATGATCTGCGACATCGCCTTCCATGAAGACAAAATCTTTGTGCGTGATTTCCCGGATGGCATCGAGAGCTTCGGGCTTCGCGTTGAAGAAGTTATCCGCGATGACAACATCGTATCCGGCGTTCAATAACTCACATACAGTATGTGATCCGATGAATCCTGCGCCGCCGGTAACCAGGATACACGGTTTACGGTTTGTTTCAGACATAAAAGTTCCCTCTTTTCGATTCGATTATATCACATCGTTTTGTCTTGTTTAGGGTATAATAGATGCGGAGGGTGTTTTATGGATCATCATATTACCGAAATGCGCAAAGTATTTGAGGATCTTTTCGGGTCCGCAAAAAATGCGCGCTTGTTTTTTTCGCCGGGAAGGGTAAACCTGATCGGTGAGCACACCGACTACAACGGCGGACATGTTTTCCCGTGCGCCTTGGAAATCGGAACCTACGCGCTGGTTGAAAAACGCGAAGATGAAGAATTGCATTTTTATTCCCTGAATGAATCAAAGGCCGGAACGGTTGTGACCGATCTTTCTCATGCGGATCACTACGATCCCAAACTGGGATGGGTCAACTATGTCATGGGAATGATTCATGTCTTTGAAAAGAAGGGATTCCATGTCCGGTCCGGCTGGAACATGGTTGTTTACGGAAATATTCCGGTGGCTTCCGGTTTGTCTTCTTCCGCAAGTCTTGAAATCCTGATCGGCTATATCTTAAAGACACTGTTCGGATTTGAAGTTACCGGAACCGACCTGGCATTATTCGGTCAGGCGGATGAGAATGAGTATATCGGATTGAATTGCGGCATCATGGACCAATTCGTCATTGCGAACGGAAAGAAGGACCATGCGCTGTTCTTGAATACGGCGACTCTGGAATACACGACCGTACCGTTTGTTCTGCGCGGACAGACTCTTGTGATCATGAATACCAACAAGCCCCGCGGCTTAAAGGATTCCAAGTACAATGAACGCCGTGCGGAGTGCGAGGAGGCATTGCGGATCCTTCAGACCAAATTGAATATTGCGACGCTTGGGGATTTGACCGATGAAGAGTTTGATCAAAACGCGGAATTGATTGAAAATCCGGTTGTCCGTAAGCGCGCGAAACATGCGGTTTATGAGAATACACGCACCATGAAAGCCGTGGAAGTTTTACAGAAGAATGATATTGCGGCTTTCGGTAAGCTCATGGACGCGTCACATGACTCTCTGCGCTATGATTATGAAGTGACCGGACCGGAATTAGATGCGCTGGTGGACGCCGCAAGATCGGTTAAGGGAACAATCGGTTCGCGTATGACCGGCGCGGGATTCGGAGGATGCGCAATCGCGTTGGTTGAAGATGCGTATCTGGAGGAATTCAAGGATACCGTCCGGAAAGAATATTTGGAAAAGATAGGTTATGAACCATCGTTCTATGAAGCGGTGGTAGGCGATGGGCCAAAGGAGATCAAAGAATGAGTTATTACGGATTCGGAACATTACAGAACGGTGAAAGAACCCAGATTTATCATCTGGAGAACGCGAAGTACAGGGTAGATATGACCGACTACGGAGCAACCCTGGTAATCTTCATCGATAAGAAAACCGGCATCGATATTTTGTTGGGATATACCTCGGTATGGGGATATACCTATTCGACACCTTACATGGGAGCAACGGTCGGAAGAGTCTGCAACCGTATCCTGTACGGAAAATTTACATTGAACGGCAAAGAATATCAGCTTCCGTTAAATGACCGCGGAAATACCCTGCACGGAGGAATGGTTTCCTATGCGAAGAAAGTCTGGAAGGCGGAACAGAAGGGCAATACGATGATCTTTACGTATCATTCCAAGGACGGCGAAGAAGGATTCCCGGGAGATCTGGACATTACCGCAATCTACGCCCTGGAAGAAGAAGGATTACGCTTTACCTGGAAAGCAACGGCGAAGGAAGATACGATTTGTTCGATTACGAACCATGCGTATTTCAACCTGAACGGGCCGTCGGATACGACTGTTCTGGATCATGTGTTAAAGATCAACGCAGATACATACAATCCGTTAAACAAGACCGGTGTCGCGCTGGAAGAAGCGGTAAATGTGGAAGGCACGCCGTTTGATTTCCGAAAAGGAAAACGTATCGGTGATGAAATCCGTGCGAATGATCCGCAGATTCATATCGGCGGAGGCTATGACCATAACTTCGTGATCAACGGCAAAGGCATGCGTGAAGCCTGCGTATTATCCAATGATAAACTGCGCCTGACGGTGGAAACCGATTTGGAAGGCATGCAGTTATATACCGGCAATAAGCTTCCGGGAAATATCGTAGGAAAGGAAGGACATTTCTATCCGCAGTTCAGCGGTGTCTGCATGGAAACGCAGCACGTACCGAACGCAATCAATTACGAGCGTTATGAAAAGCCGCTCGTTCACGCAGGAGAAACCGTCGAGCATACGACATTCTACCGTCTGGAGGAAATCTAGGATGGTTCTCGAGCACAGTTTTGTGCCCGATTCGGAAGAAATACTGCTTCCGAAGATGATATATAAGCCGTACGATCTTCCGATGCGCACGGTTATTGTGACATTCTCCAAAGATACGATCGAGGAATTAAAAGCGAGAAAATTGATCCAGCCGATGTGGGGATTGGAAGTCCGGAGTGTTTCCGGAACCTATGATATCTACAAGGTAAAAGATCATCCGGATATCGGTGTGTTCATGACGATTCCGGGAGCGGCGGGAACCGTAGCGTTCTTAGAGGAAGTTGCGTACCGCTGCAAAGCCGAGAATTTCGTGTTTTACGGCTCTTCCGGAGCTTTGGCAGATCTGGCGGAAGGAAAAATCGTGGTGCCGGATAAAGCGCTGCGAGATGAAGGAACCAGTTATCACTATCAAACTGCGGAAGATTGGATTGATATTCCCTGTTCGATGGAAGTCGCCCGGATTCTCGATGAACTCGGCGTTGACTATGTCAAAGGAAGAACCTGGACAACCGATGCGATCTACCGGGAAACCAAAGAAGAAGTATCCCGTCATAGGGAAGAAGGCTGTTTGGTGGCGGAGATGGAAATTGCGGCAGTACAGGCTATGTGCACATTCCGCGGATACCGTTTCTATCCGTTTGTCTACAGCGCGGATTCCCTTCATTCCGAAACATGGGAGCCGAGAATATTGGGAAATCTCGCGATGGACGAACGCCTGAAGTATTTCGCGCTGGCTCTGGAGATTGCGCAAAGAATCTGACAGATTCGCAGTCTTGTAAAAAAA
>CACYEP010000189.1 GCA_902773425.1 uncultured Erysipelotrichaceae bacterium
ACGCCATTCCTCGATGAGCTTTTTCACAGCGCTTCAGCTGTCCCTGCAGAACTTGTGGACCAAGAAAGGAAGAACGATCCTGACCTCATTTGCGGGATCGATCGGCATCATCGGCATTGCGCTGATCCTGTCGTTATCCAACGGGGTAAATGACTACATTAAAAAGATTCAGGAAGACACGATGTCATCGTATCCTTTGATGATCCGCAGTCAAAGCGCGGATATGTCGGGAATGGTATCTTCCTTTATCGCCGCAAGGCAGGAATCAACCGAAACCGAAGACGACGGGGTTGTGGAAAAACGCATTGTGAATGACATGTTTTCGATGGTCGGCACCAATAATCTTTCCGAATTTAAACTGCATCTGGATAAAAACTCTTCGGAAGTGAGCCAATACACTGCGGCGATTCAATACCTCTACGGAATCAGTCCGAATATCTATACGAAGAATTCCAAGGGAGATTATGTATCACTGACCGGAAGATCCTCGTATTCGTACGGCGGAATGTCCGGTTCCTCTTTCCAGCAAATCGCAAATGACCGCGGGCTTCTGGAAAACCAGTTTGATGTGCTGTACGGAAGATGGCCGGAGAACTATGATGAGGCAATTCTGGTTTTATCCAGTGCGCATACGATCAGTGATTATACCGAATATGCCATCGGGCTCCGCGATATGAGCGAGTTTGAAAAGATGGTACAGGCTGCCATGAAAGGGGAACCGATTGAGTCGGAAGAGGAACCCCGTAAATATTCGTACGAAGACTTTACGAAGCTGACCTACAAGATCATTCCTTCGTATGAATTGTATTCGTACAACGCCGAGTACAACATCTACGAGAGCCGAGTCAATGATGCGGCATATGTCAAACAGCTGGCGGATAATGCGGAGACCCTGAAGGTTGTCGGAGTCATTGCGCCGAAATCCTCGTCGCAGATGAGTCTTTTGAATCCGGGAATCGGTTACACGGATGACCTGGTACGCCATTTGATGAGCAAGGCGGCAGATGCCCAGATTGTAAAATCACAGCTGGCGGATCCGGATACCAACGTATTTACCGGAAAGAAGTTCGGGGACGAAGATTCCGAAGGACCTGTGTTCGATATGAACAGCATCATGACGGTGGATACAAACGCCATTTCGAATGCCATCGGAATGGATGTGGACCCAAGTGCCCTGGGACAGGTGATCAGTTCCTCTTTGACCGAGGCATTATCGTATGTGTCGACGGATACGACCGGAACCGAATCGAAAATACAGGATCTGGCCAAAACTCTTCTTTCGGGATTCCTTCATGATAAGGTCGATGAAGAGGGCAATGCCGTCATTAAAATGTCGGAACTGAAAGATGAAATTCTGGATTATCTGAAAAAAGACGAGAGTAAACAGGCATTGTCGGAATTCACGTCGGCGTACGGGTTTGACTCCTCATATTTTGAACCGGTTATGGAACAGATGATTTCTTCTGCGTTTGACGAGCTTGACTGGAACGCGCTGGATCTCGGAGAATTTGAATTTGATCCGGAAACCGCGGAGATTCCGGTTCCTGAAACCATGATTGATCCGGCGGTAAACGGAATGATGTACCTTCCGTCAATCCAGACCGGGATCCGAAAGCTGGCTTCTTCCATAGAAGATGCGTACCGTAAGGCAAAGGTCGCGGAAATCATCGGCACCATGTCTTCCAAGCTGATTTCGGATATTGCGTCTTCGTTCCATGTGGATGCGGAAGCGATCGCCGGCGCATTCAAGATGAACTATGACGAAGAAGAATTAATGCGCTTAATGTCTTCTCTGCAGAATAACAATTCATCGAGCGCAACCTATGACAGCAACCTTGCGCGGCTGGGTTATGCGGATGTATCGGATCCGTCGGGGATTGATATTTATTTCCGTGACTTTGATTCCAAGGAACAGTTCCGTGACTTTGTGGACCGCTACAACCGTCAAATGGTGGAAGACGACCGGGAAGACTCGACGATTTCATATACGGATATGGCGGCTGCGCTGGTGTCTTCCGTTAAGCAAATCGTAGATACGATCAGTTATGTGTTGATTGCGTTCATTGCGGTATCCCTGATTGTTTCCTCCATCATGATCGGAATCATCACGTATATTTCCGTTTTGGAGCGCATCAAGGAAATCGGTCTTCTGCGCGCTATCGGAGCATCCAAAAAAGATATTTCCCATGTGTTCAACGCGGAAACCTTCATTATCGGACTTACCGCAGGACTGCTCGGAGTCGTAGTGACAGTACTGATTTGTATTCCGCTGACCGCATGGATCCGGAGTCTTACGGATATTCCGACGCTGTTGGTGATGCTGCCGCCGAGGGCAGGCGTCATCTTGGTTACCATCAGCGTTGTCTTAACTTTAATTGCCGGATTGATTCCTTCGGGAATGGCTGCCAAGAAAGATCCGATCAAGGCACTTCGCACCGAATAACAATCAAACACATCGCCGTATCTGTTACGGCGGTGTTTTTTGTTTAGCCGAACGGATAAAAAAACGGTATCAAACGAAAAAACAGGGCATGATCAGTGCGCTCATGGTATGATGAAAAAAAGAAAGCCCGACGTTTACACAGTTACTATCATTTATCAAGGAGGTGTTTTGGATGAAAAAACTGAATACCGGGGATTCCATAAAAAAACTAATCATTTATCTTGTGCTTTG
>CACYEP010000190.1 GCA_902773425.1 uncultured Erysipelotrichaceae bacterium
CACCGAAGGGGAATATCAGGATCACCGTCATCCCGATCAGGTCTGTTTCACCAAGAATCTTCGCGAGGATCTTTCCCGGCGTGATTTTACGGTCAACGCGATGGCGTATGATCCGGATGAAGGCGTGATCGATTTGTTCGGAGGGGAAGAAGATCTCCGGAAGGGAATTCTGCGCTGTGTCGGAGATCCCGAAAAGAGATTCACCGAAGACGCGCTGAGAATTTTACGGGGATTACGGTTCATGTCGCGTTTCGGGTTTAAGGCAGATGAAAAAACCAAGGAAGCCATGGATGACACAAAGCACCTGATGAAGTATTTATCCGGCGAAAGGATCTGGAATGAACTGCAGGGCCTTTTAGAAGGCGCGTACGCGGATAAAACGGTCAATGAAAACCGGGAAGTCATCCGGGAAGCTTTGAACGGTTATGAAGGCTTTACGGCCGATTTTACTGACTTTCCTGTCAACGCGGAAGTCCGCGCGGCCTATCTTTTGAACCGGTGCGACGAATCGGAGATCCGTAAGACGGCAGGAAGACTGAAAGTCTCCTCGAAGACTAAGAAGCACCTTTTGGATCTTTGGAATCTTTGGAACAGGGAAGATTTGGAACATCCGGAAGAGATCCGTTATCTGAGAGTCCGGTATGATGATGAAGTATTGGCTGAGGCCGTCAGTGTAAAACTGGGAAAACACAGCGAGTCCATGAAGGAATTGGAACGATTGGTATCCGCGGGTATGGTCCGTTCGGTTCATGAATTGGATATTAACGGAAACGATCTGTTGGATATGGGGGTTCCTGCGGCAAAGATCGGAAAGATCCTCGAAGAATTATTAAATGATGTGTTAAACGAAAAGATTCCGAATAAAAAAAGTGTCCTGAAGGACACTGCGAAGGAAATTATATAAGAGAGAAACCGAGGTAACTGGCAACCATCATGATGATACCGGCCAGAAGAACTCCCAGCATTACCGCCAATGTTGCGGATTTGAAGTCCATGTCGAGGATGCTGGCGCCTAAGGTTCCGGTCCATGCACCGGTTCCCGGAATCGGAATGCCTACAAACAGCAATAACGCGAGAAACAATCCTTTACCGGCTTTGGCGGTGAGCTTGTCTCCCGCTTTTTTTCCTTTTTCCAAAAAGAAGGTAAAGATTTTGCCGATATACTTCTTATCTTTTCCCCATTCCAGAACTTTGCGGGCGAATAAGAAAATGAAGGGCACCGGGACCATGTTCCCGAGGATACAAACGATATAAGAGGGGATCACCGGCATTCCTAAATACTGGGATACCGGTATGGCACCGCGCAGTTCAATTAACGGCACCATGGAAATAAAGAAGATTTTAATATAATTCCACATAACTTGAAGATCTTTCTAGTGTTCTGTATGGTCACGCACGGAATATTCGCATCCGCAATAGGTTTGTTGGTAGAGCCCGTTTAAGTTTCTTAGTTCAATCGAGCGGTCCTGTCCGCCGTTTTTCTTAAAATCTGAATAGAAGTAGGCTGTCTTTGGATGGGATTCAGATAATTCTTCTCCGATTTGATTCAGGACAAGGGAATTCTTCTGCCTGGATATCGTCATGACCGTGGAGAAGAAGTCAAAGCCGTGTTTCTCCGCGTAGTCATAGGCTTCCTTCATGCGCTTTGTGTAACATATTTTACAGCGGACGCCGCCTTCTCTGGAATCTTTGAATTCTTCAAGATCCTTCATGTAGTCCTCATGTTGATACGGTGTTACGATCAGTTTCACGGAAGGGTAATGATCGGTGAGGTAGCGGCGTAATTCGTTTAGCCTGCGGTCATATTCACGCTCGGGATAGATGTTGGAGTTGTTGAAGTATAAGGTCAGGTCAAAAGCTTCCGCGCATTTCTCCAAAGGCACGGTTGCGCATACCGCGCAGCAGGTGTGCAAAAGAAGTTTGGGCTTCGGTGTTGTTTCTTTGGCCTTGCGGACCGTTTCTTCCCCAAGATCGTAGTAGTAGGTTTTCTTTCGTTGTTCCATAACTATTTGATGAACATCGCGTCTCCGAACGAGAAGAAGCGGTATTTTTCTTCGACGGCATGCCTGTAAGTGTTTAAAATCAGGTCTTTTCCCGCAAAGGACGCGACCAGCATAATCAGAGTCGACTCCGGAAGATGGAAGTTTGTTATCAGGGCATCCACGGCTTTCCACTTATAGCCCGGATAAATGAAGATCGATGTTTCATCGGTATCTTCCCGGAATTCTCCGTCAAACTTTTGAGCAACGGATTCCAAGGTTCTTACCGAAGTGGTTCCGACCGCGATGATCCGTCTTCCTTCTGCTTTGGCTTTGTTTAATTCCTCCGCGGTTTCTTTGGGCATGTGATACCATTCACTGTGCATTTCGTGATCCAGAATGTCTTCCTCCGTCACCGGGCGGAATGTGCCTAAACCGATGTGCAGTGTTACGTCGAGAACCTTCACGCCTTTGGCTTTGAGTTTTTCAAAAATTTCTTCGGTGAAATGAAGCCCTGCGGTAGGAGCCGCGGCAGAACCTTCGTTTTTGGCGTAAACGGTCTGATAGCGTTCCTTGTCTTCCAGTTTTTCCCGGATGTAGGGAGGAAGCGGAACATTACCGAGTTCATCCAGAATCTCCATGAAGACTCCGTCATAGATCATCTTCATCTTTCGCACGCCTTTATTGCCGACGGATACGCATTCAGCCTTGAGTTTGCCGTCTCCGAAGGAAATCACGGTGCCGGGTTTGATGACGCGGGCATTTCCGCAAAGGCATTCCCAGATATCTCCGTCCTGTTTTAAAAGGAGAACTTCAACATGGGCGCCGGTTTCTTCCTTGACGCCGAATAAGCGTGCAGGAATGACACGGGTGTTATTGCGCACCAAAACATCGCCTTCATGAAGCTCATCTACGATGTCATAAAAGTGTTTGTCTTCATATGTGCCGCTTTTTCTGTCTAAGATCAGAAGCCTTGACGAAGGACGGTCTTTTAAGGGAACCTGCGCAATCAGTTCCTTGGGTAAATCGTAATAAAAGTCACTGGTTTTCATTTAGAAGCCTCTTTGATCCATGTTGTATTCTTTCATTTTGCGGAACTCTTCCGCCTTGAATTCCGCAAAACGGTCTTCCTTAATGGCTTTGCGGATATCTTCCATCAGGTGAATTAAGAAGCGCAGGTTATGAATGGAAAGAAGACGCATTCCGAAACCTTCGTTCTCTTTGATCAGATGATGCACGTAAGCCTTGGTGTAGTGTTTGCAGGCATAGCAGTCGCATTCCGGATCCAGCGGGGAGAAGTCACGCGCATACTTCGCGTTTTTGATGTTGATACGTCCGCGGGAAGTCATAAGAGTTCCGTGTCTTGCGATGCGGGTAGGAAGCACGCAGTCGAACATGTCGATACCGCGGTAAACGCCTTCCAGAATCGCGTCCTTGGAACCGACTCCCATCAGGTATTTGACGGATTCTTCCGGAAGCTCCGCTACCGAATAATCCATCATCCGGTACATAGTTTCCTTGTCTTCGCCGACGGAAGTACCGCCGATGGAATAGCCGTCAAAGCCGATTTTTACCAATTCCCTGGCAGAATGGCGGCGGAGGTCTTCATATTCACCGCCCTGGACAATTCCGAAAAGAGCCTGTTTAGGATTCTTATGCGCATCTTTCCCGCGTTTAGCCCAGCGCAGTGTACGTTCCACCGACTGTTCCATATACTCCCGGGTGGAAGGAAATCCCGGGCATTCGTCAAAGGACATAATAAAGTCAGCGCCGATATCGTTTTGCGCTTGGATGGAGATTTCCGGAGACATGAAGCAGGCAGATCCGTCAATATGGGAGCGGAAGTGCACGCCTTCTTCGGTGATCTTGCGGTTGTCCGCGAAAGAGAATACCTGGAAGCCGCCGGAATCGGTCAGCATCGGACGGTTGTATTGCATAAATTCATGAACGCCTCCGGCTTCCTTGACAATATCCGTGCCCGGACGCAGCCAAAGGTGATAGGTGTTTGCGAGAATGATTCCCGCATTCATGTCATACAGTTCTTCCGGGGAAACAAATTTTACGGTCGCCTGGGTGCCCACCGGCATAAAAATCGGGGTTTCCACATCCCCGTGCGGCGTATGAAGAATACCGGTGCGGGCTTTCCCGTCGGTATGGGTGATTTCAAATTTAAAGTTTGGATTCATTTGGATTCTCCTTGTGTCATTGTGCTGATCATATGCGCAGACTGTTCCAGAAGGCGTTCAGATTCCGCAAGATATTGCGCCGCGGCATCCGTATTGCGCAGGGAATTCGCGTTGGAACGGATGTTATAAGATTCGCATACGATCATGGTGCGGAGGTATTGCATCCCCGCATAAGCGTCCGCGATGACATTCCTGTTACCGTACGGAAGCATATTCATAATACACGACATGGCTTTTAACGCAAGATTGGAAAGACGCAAAGGTTCTTCGGTTGCGGCAATTAAGGCAGTTTCAACCGCTTCGGTGCGCACTTTTGTTTCTTCGGGCGTAGTTTTCGGAAGACGGTAGGCGTGAATGACCGCATCATAGTAGTCCGCGTCGGTATTGACGGCATCCATGAATTGTTCCTTGATGACAAGAAGTTCGCCAAACATCATGCGGAATGCCGCTTGGTTTTCTTCGGGTAAAGACAGGTAGCTTTTCTTTTCAAACGAAAGATGTGCGTACATCCTGGCTAAAGAAACACCGAGTGCGCCCAGATAGGCGCCGGATGATCCGCCTCCCGGGGCCGGTAAATCCGAGTCCAAAAGATCCGCGTAGGTTTGAAGGGTCGTTTCCGTTAGTTTTTCCATA
>CACYEP010000191.1 GCA_902773425.1 uncultured Erysipelotrichaceae bacterium
CCTGTCGCAGCTGAAAGGACGCCTTGAGACGCGTAATATCCGTCTTGTGATCACCGATGAGGCTAAGAAGGAAATCATGGCGCAGGGATATGATCCGGTATACGGCGCAAGACCGCTGAAACGGTTTATCCAGCACGCAGTGGAAACGCCGGTGGCATACAAGATCATAGAGGATGCCATCGAGGAAGACGCGGTCATCACAGTGGATGCGAAAGATCATGAGTTCACCGTATCCGCGAAAAAGGATGAAGCATAAAAGACCCGCAAGGGTCTTTTTCTTTGCACGTTTTCTGAAAATTACAGAAAACGCCTGTTGGCAAACGCTGTGTATCCAACTTATAATGAAATAAAGGACAGACACGCTCGGAGGGGAATTTCATGAAGAATCATCCAAGGGATGACGAGTTTTTGCGTTACAGCGCACATGAGTATTCGGACAACGGACCGGAGATCAACCAGACACCTCCGGAATTTAATGAGGTTCGGCCGGATATTCATTTTTTCGATGAAATGCCGATGGCGGACCGCGAACACATCAGCGGTAACGGAAACCCGGAAGAAGGCGACGTACCTCCGAAGAGAAAAGACCGGAAGAAAGAACGGCAGGGATTTCTTCAGAACCTGTTGAAGTCCGTAGCCAAAGGCGCGGCTTCCGCGTTTGCGACGCTGGCGCTGGTGTCGGTTGTTGCGCAGGCAGTCGACCCGGACGGAGCGATTGCCCGCAAGATGGCGGAACTCTTACAGAACGGTATGAACCGGAAAGTCGTACATACGCAAACCGCGGAGAGTTTCGGAGGCTATGTGCGGCTTTGGAAGGATGAAGATAACGCGCCGCACGATTACGATTACGATCATCCCATTATCATTCAAAACGCGACCTGTACGGAAAACGGAAGATACATCATGAATTGCCGGCAGTGCGATCACGTCGACTCCGTTATTATATATGCAAAAGGACATACGCCTTCCGCAGCATCGGAAGAAAACCGCATCGACCCCACCTGTACCGAAGACGGAAGCTACGACGCGGTAGTAATTTGCGATGTGTGCGGAGAGGAATTGAGCCGGGAAAAGATTACCCTGGCTGCGCTGGGGCATACACACGGGGATACGGTGGAAGAAAACCGGCAGGAAGCGACCTGCGTCCGCGACGGCAGTTATGATCTGACAGTGTATTGTACGGTATGCGGGGAAGTGGTGGAACGCACCACGGTGGTCATCCCTGCCAGAGGATACCACACGGCATCTTCTGCCGTAGAGGAACGCCGCCGGGCACCGACCTGTACAACAAACGGCAGTTACGATACCGTCGTATACTGCAGCGTCTGCGGGGAAGAAATCAGCCGCAGAACCGTTACGGTCGCTGCGACCGGACATACGCAGGGACAAACCCGCGAGGAGAACCGTGTGGAAGCGACTTGCGTGGAAGACGGTCATTACGATCAGGTGGTTTACTGCAGCGTCTGCGGGGAAGAAATCAGCCGGGAAACAACGAGTATAGACGCTACCGGCCATACTCCGGGAGAGGCTGCGGACGAGAATATGCACGAGGCGACCTGTACGGAACAGGGGTATTATGATTCCGTGGTCCGGTGCACCGTCTGCGATGAAATCATCAGTTCCGTTCGGGAGTATATTGAAGCGCTGGGGCATACGTATACACTGGTGCTATACGGAGATACGCCTTTGACATGCGACCGCTGCGGCGAGTACGCACTGACAATCAATATACTGAATTCCTACACGGTAGAGTACAGTATTGACCCGTATTTAGTACAACAGGCAGCGGATGAAGGATACGGATCCCTGCAGTTTGACGTAGTGGTCTATACGGACGAAGCCATGACGGACTGGATCGGGGGATACAGCGAATATATAACGGCATTATCCGGAACGTTCAACTGCGATTACGGGGAAAGAGAACAGACGCTGTACTTCGGATTAACGCTGCGGATCGAATCGGATACCATGTCGGATGACGTGATATTCGTGTATCCGTCACAGGGAAAATATATTGTATATTCGCCGTGACGGGTCGGAAGGATATTTGACGACAATACGGGGGAAATGAATTACGAAAGGAGATGCCGGGATGAGTGAAAAAGAAAAAGAAACGAAAAAGGCTGCGAAGAAAATTATAAAGACAGGAAAACTGCCGGTCGGAAGGATCGTGGCAGCAGCGGTGATCCTATTGTTCCTGTTGTTTTTGGTGAATCCGAAAACGCTGTTTTTCCTGAACGCGCAGCAGCGGGAAGCTGTTACGTTGTTCAGAAACACATATTTCGGTCAGTATATTCCGTTCCAGACGAAAGACGGGCACTTTGATTTCCTGCGGATCATCGCGGTTCTCTTTATGTGCGCGGTAGGATGGACGGTATCCTGGCTGCTGAATATGGCCTTTGATGCTATCAAACTGAAAAACCGGCACACGGATACGGTCAAGGGACTGGTTGCCAATGTGCTTCGCTATGCAGTAGTAATCTTCTGCATCATCTACGGACTGAACATGCTGGGAGCGGATATCCTGACGGTCATCGCCAGCCTCGGAATCTTGGCGTTGGTTATCGGCTTCGGCGCACAGTCTTTGATCGAAGACATTTTTGCCGGTCTGTTCATCATCTTTGAAGGCCGTTTCTATGTAGGAGATATTATTTCCGTTGACGGATTCCGCGGCACCGTACGTTCCATCGGTATCGTATCGACACGGTTGGCGGATGCCGGCGGCAACATCAAAATCATCAATAATTCCGATATCCGGACCCTGACGAACCTGTCAGAGGTTGTCTCGGTGGCGGTCAGCGTTGTCAGCATCGCGTACGGTGCGGATCTGCGCAAGGCGGAGAAAGTTATCCAGGAACTCTGTGAAAAACTCCCCGGAATGTACCCCGGTCTGTTTGAAGAAACTCCGCGGTATGTGGGCGTGGAGGATCTCAGCGAGTCCTCGGTGGATCTGAAAGTGATTGCCAAGGTAGATGAATCCAATATCTATTCCGCGCGGCGTACCATGAACCGGGAACTGAAACTGGCTCTGGATGAAAACGGAATCGAAATCCCGTTCCCGCAGATTGTGGTGCACAAAGGCGATTAACCGCGACATTCCGAATCGTATAAAAAAGACCTGTGAAGGTCTTTTTTCGGCAAAACATGACAGGCGTTGAAAAAGAATTATCCGTAGCGGCAGAAATATCCTGCAATAAACCTGTATAACACTTTCCATGATTTCTTTTCAGATACAGCTTTTGATCCTGATGGCGATCGGATATCTGATCCGGAAAATCGGCTTGATGAGTGATGAAACCCGCAGCGGGATGTCGGGGATTTTACTGTACGTGATTCTTCCGGCGAACATCCTGAACGCATTCTACCAGAACATTGACTTCTAGGAGGTGAAATATGGATTTTGATAAACTGAGCGAAGCTTTGCAGCGTATCGTCATGAAGGCGTTTGAGCTGGCAAGAAACAGTAATCACGCGGTAATCACCGTGGATTCGATAGATCATGAATTTACGGTAACCACGAAAAAAGATACAGACACAAGTCTTTAGGCTTGTGTCTTTTTTACGGTGTCGCAATGAAACTCGGTCAAAATTGCGAATTAGTCACGATGAAATTACTACAATGAAGGTTACAAGTGTCGAAAGGAGGGATAAGGCAGGTGAAAGAATGGAATATGGTTACATACGTGTTTCCTCTCTGGACCAGCGTGTGGACCGGCAGATTCAGGATTTTAAAGACCGGGAAATCCATGTAGACCGTTTTTATATAGACCGGCAAAGCGGAAAAGATTTCGAGAGACCCGCATACCGGTGTATGATACGGAAACTGAAAAAGGGAGATGTAATTTATGTTTCTTCCATTGACCGCTTGGGAAGAAACTATGATGAGATTCTTGAACAATGGAGACTCATCACCAAGAAATTCAAAGCGGATATTGTGGTGTTTGACATGACTTTGTTGGATACGCGGGAAAAAGGAGAAGATCTGACCGGAAGGTTTATCGCTGACCTGACCCTGCAGATTCTCTCCTATGTGGCAGAAACGGAGCGCCGGAACATCCGCAGAAGACAGGCGGAGGGAATTCGCGCGGCAAAAGAAAAGGGAATCCGTTTCGGGAATCCCGGGAAACCTTTACCGGAAGGATTCGAGTATTACGCGAATCTTTGGAAAGAACGCCGCATATCGATTTCGGGGGCATCCAAGAAGCTTTCTGTCAGCAGAAGCTACTTCTACAAACATGCGAAAAACCTCATGAGTGATGCCGGAAATAACACGGCCCGGTAAGGAGAATATTTTTTAAAGTATACCCTGAAAAAAACGGGTAAATCAGACTCCGAGAACACCTTCATTATATGTAATTATCGCCTTTTTTTACAAGTGCACGAAAGTATACTTCGGAAAACTCCGGGACAAGAGTCTCGAAAGGGTGATGATTCATGTCCGAAGTATCGAAAGCACCGGCCCGAAGGGAAAAAATCAAAGGTACGGTCATTGTAGATCTTACCGGCGAGAAATTCGGCAGGCTGACTGCCGTGTACCCTACCGACCGCCGAAGTAAAAAAGGATCGGTATATTGGCACTGTGTGTGCGAATGCGGGAACGAAACAGATGTGGATGAGAACGGATTGGTTCACGGGACCTATTCCAGCTGCGGCTGCAAGAAACGTGAATTAAATGAATCCGTAACCGATAATCTGACATTTGTGGACGGCACCTGCATAGAATGGCTGAAATCCAGGAAAAGCCGTAACGACAACACCAGCGGCATGCCCGGCGTTTATACGCGGAAAGACGGGAAATATTATGCAATGCTGGGATTCAAAGGAAAACGTTATTATCTCGGTTCTTACGAAACGTTCGATGAAGCGGTATCTGCCAGAGAAAAGGCAGAGGAAGAAATCCACGGAGCCTTTTTGAAGGCTTATGATATCTGGAATGCGAAAGATCCGGAATGGAAAAAACAGAACCCGCTGATCTTCAATGTAATAAAGAAAAATCGCCGTCTGGAAGCGGAGTGTCCGCTTTTGGATCAAGCCGACAAATAATCCATCAGTTCGCCAATGGACTTGGTCTTGTGACTGGGACCTGTGCCTATACCGAAAACAGGCCTTGCGCCTGTTTTTTAATGCCCTTGAAATAAATGAATTGCCCGATTCTCCTGTTGGGAGTACATTATTAAGGTAAATACGGAGGAAAGAACGTGACGCTGTCGATGATTGAGTTTCAGATTCAGCTGCTGATCCTGATGTCGGTCGGATATTTGATCCGGAAAATCGGGCTTGTTTCGAATGAGACAAGAAGCGGCATGTCGTCGGTGCTGCTGTATGTCATTTTGCCCGCGAACATCGTAAACGCGTTCATGCAGGATATTTCTTTCAGTTCCGAACTGCTGACAAACTCTTTGTACGCGATGGCCGTTTCAGCCTTTGTGCAATTCGGAACGTATTTCCTGGGGATGTTCCTCTACAGAAACGCGGAACCGAACAAGAATCCGGTTCTTCGCTACGGTATTTTAAGCACCAATGCGGCTTTTATCGGCATTCCGACTCTGGAAAATCTATACGGGACGATGGGAACATTATACGGAGCGATTTTCATGATTCCGTACCGGTTAACGATTTGGACCATCGGAATCGGTTTGTTCCGCAAAAGCGAAAAGAAAGACGTGCTGAAACAGCTTCTTCATCCGTGCATGATCGCGGTTTTGATCGGGTTTATCATTATGGGCTTCGGACTGACCTTACCGGATGTTATTGCCAAACCGGTTCAGATGATGAGCCGGTGCACGACACCTTTATCGATGCTGGTGATCGGAGGCATTTTGGCCGGTGTGGATCTCAGGACGGTTTTCTCAAAAGAAACCTTGGTGTTTTCCTTCATCCGGCTATTGGCTTTGCCGGGAATCTTAGTGCTTCTTCTTCATTTCATTCCTGCCGACCCGATGATCAAGGGAATTGCGATTGTCATGACAGGAATGCCGGCTGCCAGTATGTCTGCCATTTTAGCCGAACAATACGGCGGAGACTACGAATTCGGAGCCAAGATCGTCATGGCGTCAACCGTGCTGTCCATGATCACGGTTCCGCTTCTCGGATTCTTTATCAAATAAAAAAATCGCCCGTGCGGGCGATAATGTATCTTAGTTATTCCATGTATCTGGCACCGTTGATCAAAACCGATTCTCCGTCGATAAAGTCACTGGCGCTGCTGGATAGGAACAGAATCAGATTCGCAATATCTTCCGGGGTTCCCAGTCTTCCCAACGGAAGATTTTTTAATACATTCGCGCGGTGTTCCGGCGTCCATGTCTTTGTGATCTCGGTGTCGACCGGTCCCGGACAGACTGCGTTGACATAGATATGATCTTTGGCGAATTCGCTCGCAAAATGTCTTACGAGATACAGAAGTCCGGCTTTGGATGCACCGTAGGACGGGGAAGCGCCGAGGTTGGTGTTCTTGCCTGCCGTACTGGATACATAGACGATTTTTCCGCCGTGTCCCTGTGCCTGAAATTGGCGGATTGCGCACTGCGTAAGCAATAACGGAGCGGTCAGATTGACGTCCATCACAAGATTCCACTGTTCCTTGGTCATTTCAAGGCTTGGCTGGCGTAACGCCATTCCTGCGCTGCATACCAGAATGTCCAGTTTCCCGAAAACTTCAACGGTTTTATTTACGAGCTTTTCCGCGTTATCCGTATCGGAAAGATCTGCGCTCATATAGGCTGCACAACCGCCTTCACGGCCGATTTCCTCGCATACGGACCGTAAAGATTCTTCATTGCGCCCGGTCAAAAATACTTTGGCGCCTTCTTTGGCGAATTGGCGTGCGGATTGTTTTCCGATGCCGTTGCTGGCGCCGGTAATCAAAACAACTTGATCTTTCAAATTCAGTTCCATAGATTTCTCCTTTGATCAGAACATTCCTAACTGCAGCATGGCAAACAGCCACGCGAAAATTGTGAAAAGGGAAAATACGGTTGTGTAGACAACGATCTGCGATGCGCATTTCGGATCTCCGCACATGCCCACCGAATAGGAATACGTGGCGACGGCGCTCGGGCAGGTGAAAATGATGGTTAATGCGAGCATCGGAGCTCCGCGGAATCCTGCGAGCGCGGCGGCTGAAAGAACAGCGGCCGGAATTACGATACAGCGTATAATGCAGGACCATATGATTTCTTTTTTATATTCGCGGAATCCGGAAAACTCGAACGCACCGCCCATGGAAATTAAGCAAAGCGGACTCGCAATCCCTTTGATATTGACGACAGCCGTGTTGAGGAATGCAGGAAATTTCACTCCGAGGAGATTTAATGCCAGACCGATCAGCGTCGCGCAAAGATACGGGGACGAGAAGATCTTTTTCAGAAGCTCCGGAAAATTCAGATGTTTTTTGTCGTAATGGGTGTGCTCGTAGACCATGAATCCGTTTACTAACGGGGAACTTGCGGCAACCATTACGGTATACAGCGCAACTTCTTCCGCGCCGAACATGGAACTGATCAAAGGAATTCCCATGACCGCAAGGTTTCCGTGTCCGAATCCGTGAACGACCGTCGCTTTCTTTTCGGGGGTGTCCGTGATCAAGGGAACAATCAGCATGCTGAAAAGGAAAGTCGCAGCCAATCCGGCTTCCATAAACAGGATGACGTTCCAATTCAGGATGCTGGATAAATCCGCAGTAAAGATGTTGTGGAACAGCATGATCGGAATCAGATATTTGAAGCACAGTTTATCAATCTGTTTAAAGCCTTCGGCGGATAAAAACCGGATTCTTTTTAAAAAGTATCCGAACGCAATCAAACATACAATCGGCATGATGCCGTTAAACGTCAGTAAGAAGTTTTTCATAAGTTCCACAGTGGTATCATAACAAAGTTTTATCCGTCGCATGGTCAGACGCTTTACAAAGAGAATAAAAATGTTTCATAATTAAACGTGTGAGGTGTGACAAAATGAGAAAAATCCGGTTAATGGCGATCGCACCGTACGAAGGATTACGTGATGCGATTCAAATTGAAGCAAAACAATACGAAAAAGTATGTACCATCGATTGTTTCCTCGGTGACTTGTATTCAGGTCTGGATTTGGCAAAGAATGCGGTGACGGACGGATACGATGCGATCCTGTCCCGAGGCGGAACGGCGGAACTTTTGAGTGAATCGATTCCTTTGCCGGTCATCGGGATCGAAGCGTCCGGCTACGATTATCTGCGCGCCATCAAGCTTGCCGAAAACATTGACGGAAAGAAGGCGGTGGTCGGCTTCTCGCGGATCACCGGACACGCCAGGGAAGTCAACGAAGTACTTCAGACCGATATTGATACGTTCACTGTAAAGACACAGGAAGAAATCGCGCCGAAGATCCGTGAACTGATCGATGAGGGCTACGCCTTGATCATCGGCGACGTTGCGACCAAGAGAGTATCCGGAGAACTCGGAATGAAAGCTCTTCTTCTGACGTCCGGAACCGAAAGTATTCACGAGGCGATCGAACGCGCCGTGGAATTGATCCGTATCAAGGAAAATGCGCGGGCGGAGACAGAGTCCCTCCACGAAATCATTGATGCGGCGGGAGATGCGTATGCCTTGGTGGACGACCGCTTACAGTATTCCTATAAGTCCGGAGCCTTCGAAGAATTGGATATTCCGCAATCGGAGATCCTGCGCTTAATCGGATCCTGCGAGGATGAACACGGTTCCAACATCACCTTCAAGAAGGAAAAAACCATGGTTAACGTGAATGCCCGGAAATGTCCGTCGGATAAATCGCTGTACTATATTGCCGCAAAAGAAGTGTACTTCGGTTCAGACATCGAGAAAGAAAAGGCAGTTTCCGTCACCGGTTATACATATCCTCTGGAGAATCTCAGGGAATATCTTTCCAGTGAAGGAACCTTCGATTCAACAGCGGTGACGGCTGCATGCGCTGCGGCGAAGACCAATGATCCGATTCTGATCGGCGGTCCGGTCGGGGTAGGAAAGCATAAGCTCGCGAAGGCGATTCACCGCGCGTCCGATCAATACCGCAGGCCTTTCATTATGATTTATTGCCGGTACGGAAACCCGATTCCGTTACTCAACAAGATCCTGGAACAGAATATGTTCGGTACGATCTGTCTGGACGAAGTGGACCGTCTGGATGCCGGAACACAAAATGATCTGGTGCACTTACTCAGAAAGACCGATTCGCGCAATTTCCGTCTGATTGCGTTAATTTCCAAGAAGTCCAATCACAAAGACTGGACCAATTCGGCGGACGGGGAATTTGAAGATTTCTTCGGCACGTTCGTGATCAATCTTGCGGGAATCAACGAAACCGGAAGAAACCTCGGGAAAATCGTGAATCTGTATATCATGGACTACAATGAAAAACTGGGGACGCAGATCACGGGAATCACACCCGACGCGCTGGATGTGTTAAGTCAATGCGAACTGCGCCGGAATTTCTCGGAACTTCATAATATTGTCCGGCAGGCGATGCTGGTGTGCAAAACGGCGCATGTCACGGCCGATGATGTCAAGTTCTCGCTGAACATGCGTGAACAAATCCGTAAGTCCATCAACAATATCGATCTTTCGGGTACTCTGGAAGATATTGAAAACCGTATTATCCAGGTGATTCTGGAGGATGAAAAGGGGAACTACTCAAAGACGGCGAACCGGCTTGGGATCAGCCGCAGCACTCTTTGGAGAAAACTAAAAATCCAATAGGAAGAAATATTTCATATGATTGCCGGAATGCCGTACGCTGCGGCGCTCCGGCATTTTTGATGTGCGCAGGGGTGTGATTTTGCGAACCTTGCACATTTCGATGAAACTCCCGGCGCGGGAGTCTTTTTTTGTGAGGCATTCGTGAAATTGTCCGTAATACTAACATATGTTTCAGATTGAAACTATATAAATCAGTTGTTAGAAAAGACAATCGGGGAATCTTGACGAAAAACAAATTTCAATAGTATCTTTTGACTGTAGTTAAGAAACGTTGTGTTTCAAAATAGAACACCATTTAATCGGAGGACCTACATGTCGACAATCGTTGTATCTCACGCATTGTATAAAGACGGAATGGAAGTGCTCAAGGATAACGAACTGATCATTCCGAACAACGGGGATTCAGATGTAATTCTCGAAGATCTGAAAAAAGCGGACGGCTATATTTTGCGCATCGGCAAAATCGACCGCAAGGCCATTGAACAGTGCCCGAACCTGAAAGTAATTACCCGTCCGGGTGTCGGTTATGACTCGGTTGACGTCAAGGCCGCAACCGAATACGGTATCCCGGTCGCATTATGCCCGTCGACCAATGCCGGCGCCGTAGCGGAACATACGGTTGCGTTACTGCTGTCGATCGCGAAAAACATTGTCCGTTACAACAATGAAACCGAAAACGGCAACTATGCCGTACGCAATACGTTCACCGCGGTCAACGTGGAAGGCAAAACCGTTTCGATCCTCGGCTTCGGCCGCATCGGCAGAAAAGTTGCCGAATACTGCACGGGGCTTGGCATGAAGATCGTCGCGTACGATCCGTTTGTAAAACCGGAAGACGTAAAGGCATTAGGTTATACACCGTCTTCGGATCTCCATGAGGCATTAAGCCTGGGTGATTTTGTCACGATTCATATGCCGTCCATGGATTCGACCCGCGGCATGATCGGAAAAGACGAATTTGCCGCAATGAAAGACGGCGCGTATTTCATCAACTGCGCAAGAGGCGACATCGTA
This sequence comes from uncultured Erysipelotrichaceae bacterium, assembly GCA_902773425.1. GTDB lineage: Bacteria > Bacillota_I > Bacilli_A > Erysipelotrichales > Erysipelotrichaceae > RUG11872. Next base: position 10,728 of record CACYEP010000191.1, read on the forward strand.
AATGAAAACGAGCTGTACAACGCTTTGGTGAACGGAAAACTCGCGGGTGCTGCGGCAGACGTTCTCGAAAAAGATCCGCCGGAAAATGACAATCCGTTATTCAAATTGAATAACTTCATTATTACCCCGCATTCTGCGGCACAGACCAAGGAGACTGCGTCGGCTTTGGCTATCATGGCTGCCAACGCAACCTTAACCGTTCTTCGCGGCGAGAAATGGCCTCATGTCGCAAATCCCGAAGTCTACGAACATCCACGCTGGAAAGGAAAATAACTTCATGCCGGAGAATACTGCAGTGAAAATGAATTCTGTCGGAGTGATTCTGGCGGACGATCTGACCGGAGCCTGTGATTCCGCGGTGCGTATTTTGGACAAACACCGCCGGGTCGCTGTCCTTTTAAGTTCGCACCCGGTATCTTTCAACGGATACAGCTACATCTCCGTCAATTCGAATACCCGCAGTCTTGACCCGGAGGAAGGAACCGCAAGGATCCGTCAGATTCTTAAATCCGTCCGCGCACTCAACGGAGAGATCCGCTACAAGAAAATCGACTCAATGTTAAGAGGAAACATTCTTCCGGAACTGGAGCTTCTGAAAGAAGAACTCGGTTATGACTGCGTATTGATTGCGCCAGGTTATCCGGAGAATAACCGGATCGTGCTGGACGGATATCTTTATCCGGAAGGACTCCATTCCCCGGTTTCCTGCAAGGTAAGCGAAGCACTGGGACTTGAAGAAAAGAGTGTTTGTCTTACGCATGAGCTTCTGAAAAACGGACCGGAGGATACCCGGAGATTTCTCGAAGAAAAGTACCGTGAAGGATTCCGTTACTTCATCGGAGATTCCGCGGACAGCGAGGATCTGGAAACACTTGCCGAAACACTTCGCCGTACCGGTCTGAAGGTTCTTCCTTCCGGAAGCGGCGGTCTGGTGCGCTACGTATTCCGGGAAGAGACCAAAGGCGGATCCGTGATGCCGGCCCCCGCATTCGATGATCAACGGATTGCGTACATTGTCGGATCGGGCAATCCGGTTACCGTCGAACAGGTACAGAGGCTTTTGAGAAAACCGGGTGTTGCGGCCGATGCGATTGATTTGAAAGACGCGGAAGTTTCCAAGGAGTGGAGATCCCTGGCGGTGACGACTTCCCGCGTCATCAAAGGTGATCCGGTCTGCGCGAAAACCGTTACCTCGAACATCTCCAACCGGGAAATCGAAACCGAGTTATCCGCAAGGGCGAAAGAATTATACAAAGACGGTGTCCGCAAAATGGTGGTCACCGGAGGGGATACCGCGAATGTTGTCCTCAATTCCCTGGGCTTCAGTGAAATTGAAATCCTTTGCGAAAGCGAACCCGGGGTTGTCTTGGGCATCGGAAGAGGAGAAAACCTGGAACCGTTATGTGTTGTGACCAAGAGCGGAGGATTCGGAACTCCGGAAGCCTTCGTGAAACTTGAAAAAATACTCAGAAATGAAAAAGGAGAAGAACATGTTTAAACCGAAAGGAATCATTTGTCCGATTTCCACACCGTTCCATAAAGATGAAACAATCAACGAGGAAGAACTCCGCCGTCAGTGCGACCGGATGATCAACGCCGGCCTGCAGGGAATCTTCGCATTGGGAACCAACGGTGAGAACTATGCGATGGAATTTGAAGAAAAAGTCAAAGTCCTGGAAATCGTGATTGATCAGGTCAATCACCGTGTTCCGGTATATGCGGGGACCGGCTGTGTTTCCACCAAGGGAACGATTGAACTTACCAAGAAGGCGAAGGAATTAGGCGCGGAGGTAGCGTCCATCGTGACACCGTACTATGCGGCTGTTTCCCAGGAAGGTTTGATTAAGCACTATAGTGCGATTGCGGAAGCTGTCGATATCCCGATTCTGATCTACAACATGCCGGCAAGAACCGGTGTCAATGTGGCTCCGGCAACGATTGCGAAGCTGGCAAAAATCCCGAACATCATCGGTGTGAAGGATTCCAGCGGAAACTTCGATAATATGCTGCAGTATTTCGAAAACACCGACCGGGAAGAATTCTCGGTGTTATCCGGTAACGATTCCTTGATTCTCTGGTGCTTACAGGCAGGAGGCGCCGGAGGAATCGCAGGGTTATCCAATGTATTCCCGGAACGGATCGAAGCAATCTATCAGAATTTCTTAGCCGGAAACTTTGCGAAGGCGCTGGAAATTGAAAACAGCATCCGTCCGCTGCGCAAGGTCATGGCATCTTCGAATCCGAACTCCGTAATCAAGCGTGCGGCAACCTTCATGGGACAGAATATGGGCCCGTGCAAAGCTCCGTTCGATATTCAGAGTGAAACCATCGACGCGGCCATCAAGGACGCATTGGCTTACGCGGAAAAGACTCCGTTACAGTAGGTGAATAAACGCAAAGTGCGTTTGTTTATACAGAAAAAGATAGAAACAAGGAGGAAAATATGAAAAAAGCTATTTCTATCATCTTAGTTTGCTTCATGATCTTCGGTCTTGCTGCATGCGGCAACGGCGGCAATGAACCGGCAGAACAGGGCACTATCAAGATCGCGGTCATCGACGCATTCACCGGCGACAAAGCGGTCAACGGTCAGTATTCCAAAGAAGGTATTGAACTGGCATTAGCGGAAATCAATGAGAAGGGTGTTTTAGGCAGACAGGTCGAATTGATTTACGAAGACGGTCAGGGCAAAGAAACCGAAACGACCAACGCGTATCAGAAAGTAATTTCGGAACATGAACTCGACGCAGTTATCCTTGACAAGTATTCTTCCGACGTATTGGCGGTTGAACAGTTCGTTAAGGAAAACGGTTTGCCGACATTCTGCCAGGGTTCTTCGATCAAGATCGAAGCTTCCGACACTTCCAACCTGTATTCCACCCGTCGTTCTGACGCAGGCGCAGGCGGATCTGTTGTGGCATTCATCAAGGAACAGGGCTTAAAGAAGGTCGCTATCCTTCATTCCCCGGATGCATTAGGTCAGTCCATGGGTCAGGTCGTTGTTGACGGCTTAACCAAGGCAGGCATCGAAGTTGTTTCCGATCAGCAGTTCGCAAACGAAGACCAGAACTTCACGAACTATATCGCGAAGGTTCTCGCTTCCGGCTGCGATTGCTTCGTCGCAATTGCGCAGACTACCCATTCCGCACAGATCATGATTGCGGCGCAGGAAGCCGGCTTAAGCCAGGGCGAAAATGCGATTACCTGCATCGGTAACTCCGCATTCGTTCAGCAGTCCTCCATTCAGAATGCGTTGGAAGCTTCCAATAACTGGTACGCTTGCACCGCGTTCTCCCCGACCATTTCGATGGAACCGACCGCCAGCTGGATCAAGAAGTACAACGATACTTACGGACGTCTTCCGGACATGACTTCCGCTTGCATGTATGACAGCTTAAAGATGCTTGCGAACGCTATGGAAACTGCGGGCACGACCGATCCGGCAAAGGTCAACGAAGCGTTACACGCTATGACTGACTACAGAGGCGTTGTCGCATCCTACGGCTACCAGGGAACTCCGATGCTTTCGAAGGCAGAATATGTCTGCCATATCGAAGATCAGAAGTCCATCGTTCTTCAGATTGTTTACGCAGAATAATAATTGATTGATCAAGACCGGGCGTGTGCGTTCCTGCGCGCACGCTTGGTTTATAGGTAATAAGGAAAGGTGATGTGAAAAATGTTATATCTTCAGATGGCAATCACCGGTATCTCAATGGGAATGCTGTATGCCTTGATGGCGATGGGATTAACCCTGATCGTTAAGGCAGTAGGCGTTTTAAACTTTGCACATGGCCAATTGTTTATGCTCGGTGCGTATCTTACGTGGATGCTCACTTATTCTTTAAATCTTCCCTTGTGGGGAGTCATCGTATGCGGAATTATCGTGTTCGCAATCTGCGGCGCCGCGTACATGTTTTCGGTCTACTGGCCGTTACGTAATTCGTCATGGAAAGTCACTGTAACCATTAGTACTCTGGGTGCGTCGATTGCGTTAAAAGAGTTTGTTCAGATCGTGTGGGGAACAATCCCGTTAACCATGAAACCGATTGTAAACGGAGTATTCCACTTCGGTACAGTTTATTTAAATTATCAGTATATCTTCATTATTCTGATCGGCGGCGGCTTGATGGCGTTAGTCTATATCCTGTTTGAAAAGACGTTCTTGGGAAAAGTCATGCAGGCGACGGCGCAGGACCGCTACTGCGCAGAATTAATCGGTATTCCGACAATCGTGTCCATCATGGCCACCTACATGATCTCGATGGTTCTTTCGGGAACCGGCGGCTGGCTTGCAGGTCCGTTATTCTTAGTTTCGAGTTCCTTGGGTTCCTTGGCGCAGAAGGCATTCGCCGGCATGGTTCTCGGAGGATTCGGTGATGTCAAAGGCGCGATCGTCGGCTGCTTATTGATCGGTATGATCGAATCCTTCGGCTTGATTATCACGGACGCATATAAGGATGCAATCGTATTCGCAGTATTGATCATCGTCCTTGTCGTACGGCCTACCGGAATCTTCGGCGAAAAGATTTCGGAGAAAGCGTAGGTGCGGTTATGGATAAAGCGAAATCATTCGTTCAAAAGAATCTCGGAACGATCATCGGCGCGGTTGTGCTGACATTGGTCTTCTTCATTGTTCCGAATAAGGGCGTAGTCAACGCGTATATCATGAAAGTCATTAACCTGGGCTTGATCTACTTCGTGGCGGTTGCCGGTCTTTGCGTAATTTTAGGCATGGGCGGTCAGCCGACATTCTCTACCGCAGGTATGATGGGTCTCGGCGCGTATTCCGTTGCGTTATTGACGACATTAAAGGGATGGGCTCCGATTCCGGCACTGCTTGTATCCGTGTTATGGGTTACGTTGTTCTCCGTGGTCATGGGTCTTGCGTTATTCCGCTTAAAGGGAAGTTACTTCTCGTTCGCGAGTATCGGGTTTACCTCGCTGATCTTCACGGTGTTAACCAACTGGCTGAGTTTAACCGGCGGACCGGACGGGATCAAGAATATCCCGCGTTTGGGAATCGGAAACCTGGTTTGCCAGAACTACTATGATTACTTCCGCGTGCTGTTCTTCATTGCGCTGGCGTGCTATCTCATCGTTCAAAGAATCCGCAAGAGTTATCTCGGAAGAGCGCTCGGATGCGTAAGAGATAACGAAATCGCGGCACAGTGCATGGGAATCAACGCGTATCGCACAAAGGTCATCAGCTTCGTAATCGCCGGCGCATTCGCAGCGTTTGCGGGCGGACTCTATGCGTTACATGAACGTTATATCTCTCCGGCACCGTTCCAATATGACCAGAGCGCAATCTATCTGATCATGATCATGCTGGGCGGCGTCAACTCGACCGGAGGCGCATTGATCGGATCGCTGTTTATGACCTGGTTGCCGGAACGTATCCGCTTCTTAGCGGCATACTCCCGTTTGATCTACGGTATCGGCGTCATCATCTTAATGAACGTCATGCCGATGGGTATCATGGGCCTGGTGGATAATTTCCGTTATAAGATGCGTAAGAAAATGAAAAAGAATCAGTCTGCGGAAACCCCGGTAAAGGAGGCGGAATAATATGGCGGAAGTATTATTGGAAGTCCGTAATGTGAATAAGGCCTTCGGCGGTGTTGTTACTGCGAAAGAAGTCAATATGAAGGTAGAAAAGGGAGAAATCCACGGCTTGATCGGACCTAACGGCGCCGGCAAGACGACCCTTTTGAACCTGATCTCGGGAATCTATGATGTGGACGGCGGACAGATTTTCTTCAAGGGCGAAGATGTCACGAAGCTTCCTCCGTACACCAGAAGCCGCATGGGCATCGGACGTACGTTCCAAAGCCCGCGTTTCTCCCCGCGTTCCAGCATCCGTGACAACCTTCTGGTCGGAACGGATTTGGACAACAAGATGGGATATCTTTCTTCCTTCTTCGGAAAGAAAGGCGCGGATTTTGACAAGGAATTCGAAGAATTAATCAAGATTGCGGGATTTACCTTTGACTGGGATGAACGCATCAATTCTCTGCCGTACGGCCAGCAGAAACTTCTGGAAATCATCCGCGCGATGTTATCGCATCCGACGGTCATGTTGGTAGACGAACCGTGCGCAGGATTAAACATGGAAGAACAGAACCGGGTCAAGGACTTGCTGAATAAGGGCCTTGAACAGGGCATGGGAATCGTATTGATTGAGCACTCGATGGAAATGGTCATGTCGGTTTGCCATAACATTTCCGTACTGAACTTCGGCGAGATTATCGCGGAAGGAACTCCGGCGGAAATTCAGTCGAACCAGCAGGTCATCGAAGCATATTTAGGCAAAGACGAAGATACATTGGCAGGTGGCGCACATGTTGGAAATTAAGGATCTGCACGCATATTACGGCCCGATCGAAGCGTTAAAGGGCATCAATCTGAAGGTCGATGAAGGAGCGGCAGTCGCAATCATCGGTGCCAACGGCGCCGGCAAAACGACGCTTCTGAACTCGATCTCGCGCATGGTCAAAACGACCGGCAGCATTACCTGGAACGGGCAGGATCTGACTGTGTTAAACGCGACAAAGATTGCGAAGATGGGAATCATGCACGTGCCTTCCGGACGTCACGTATTCCCGGGGCTTACCGTTTATGAAAACCTGGAAGTCGGTTCGGTGAACTGGCATTCTCCGTTAAAAGACGGGGATTACACCAAGGATCTGGAATTCATCTATAACCTGTTCCCGCGTCTGGAAGAACGAAAAAACCAGCTGGCATGGAGTTTGTCGGGAGGCGAACAGCAGATGCTGGCGGTAGGACGCGCATTAATGGGAAGACCGAAGATCCTTCTTCTGGATGAACCGTCGATGGGTTTGGCTCCGGTGGTTGTCAACGAACTGTTCGAAAAGATCGATGAGATCAACCAACAGGGAATGACGGTATTGATCGTTGAACAGAACTCCAAGGTAGCTTTGCATCATTCTTCCTACGCATACGTCATTGACGACGGGAAGATCACGATGGAAGGACCTTCTGAGGAACTGGCAAACGACGACCGTATTGTCGAAGCATATTTAGGAAAGAAGAGAGGATAAACTATGGAAAAAGAATTGTACCCGTTATTCGGTGTCATCACGACAGTCATTACTCCGTTTCATGAAGACGGATCCATTGACTTCGTGTCGTTACGCAGAGAAATCGACGCTGCCTGCAAGGCCGGCGTGGGAGGATTCCTGGTTCCGTGCCTGGCGAGCGAACTGCCGCAGTTAAGCGCGGAAGAACGTATTCAGCTGACCGAGTGCGTCGTTGATGAAGCGAAAGGACGCGCAAAGGTTATCGCCGGTATCGCGGCGGATACGCAGGAAGGACGCATTAAGAACCTGAAGACCTACATGGCACTGGGTGTAGACGGCATCAACGCTTTGATTCCGTTTACGACCAGGGAAGAATACCGTTCCTACATTGAGGAAATTGATTCCTATCATCCGGAATTCTTATGCATTCAGGATGCGGATTTCAACGGTCCGGGCATGCCGGTAGACTTCATGGCGGAATTATTCCGCGACATTCCTTCCTTCAAAGTCATGAAGGTGGAAACCAAGAACTGCGGTGAAAAATACATTCAGTTATTGCGGGCTACCGACGGTAAGCTGAATATTTCCAGCGGCTGGGGCAACGACCAGATGATTGAAGCGTTCGACCGCGGCATTCATTCGATCATGCCTTCGGGAATGTTCGAATTATTCACCGGCGTCTATAAGTTATACGCGGCAGGTGAACGTGAAAGAGCGAAGAAACTGTTCTTCGATATTCTTCCGATCATTACCTTCACGCGTCAGGGACAGTCGCTGAACCGCAAATTCCACAAGCGTTACCTCAAGGCATTCGGCATCTTCGATACCGATGTTTCCAGAGAACCGGTGCAGTTTGACGAATATGATGCCCGCTACGCGGATGAATTGATTGAACGCGCGAAGAATATCATTGCGCACTTGGACGAGTATTAAGAAAAGGCAAGGACAGTTATGCATAAAGTGATGTTGTCGTACCCCTTATTCGGGGCAGGAATGGAATTGTTAAGGAAAGAAACCGATCTGTTTGTGTCCAATGACGGAGATTTGCGGCCGTATCTGGACCGTCTTCAAAAGGCGGACGCGTTTATTACCCGGAATGTTCATCCGACGAAAGACATCCTGGATAACTGTCCTTCTTTAAAGATTATCGGAATTCCCGGAAGCGGCTATCAGAACTATGACGTCGATGATCTGACAAAACGCGGAATCGCATTGCTGTATTGTCCGAATATGAATTCTGCAGCCGTTGCGGAACACGCAGTCGGGTTGGCGTACAGCCTTCTTAAGTGGATCCCGTCGGATGATGCGGAAGTGAAGAAGGGAAACTACGGTGTGCGAAACCGGTTCAATCACGCGATGTTATCCGGGAAAACCGCTGGAATCGCCGGATTCGGACATATCGGTCAATTGACCGCGGACTTGTTTCATAAGAACGGATGCGAAGTAGTGATCTATGATCCGTTCCGCACAAAAGAAGATGCGGAAAAACTTGGGTACGGTTATGCGGAAACCCTGGAGGAACTGGCATCCCGCTCGGATCTTCTGTCGCTTCATATGCCTTCCTTGGCGAGCACCTATCATATCTTTAACCGAGATGTGTTCGGTGCCATGAAAAAAGGCTCGTATTTCATCAATTGCGCAAGAGGATCGGTCGTTGACGAAGAAGCCCTGTACGAAGCTTTGACCGACGGGACATTGGCTGCGGCCGGGTTGGATGTCATGGAGAAGGAACCATTTGACATGGACAATCCGCTGACAAAGCTTCCGAATGTGATCTTAACACCGCATGTGGCCGGCGTTACTAAGGAATCATCCGAGGCGATTCACCTTAAAATCGCAAAGACTTCGCTGGAATTACTGGACGGTGTAAAAGTTGAGAATATCGTGAATCCGGATGCCCTTGTGCATCCGAAGTGGAACGGTTTATACGGAGGCAAGAAATGAAAATCTATAACGTTGAAAAAGAGGGAAAGAAGTTCCCGGCAGTATTGGACGAAGAGTCCGGATATCTCTACCGTGTGAAGGATCTCGGTTATGATACGGACGATATGATTGAGTTCATCCGCTTGGTGAACTGTGATTTCAAAACCCTGAACGGACGTTTTGAAACCGCGAAGAACACTGCGGTTCCTGCCGGCAGTCTGAAAGATCTTCGCACATGGGCGCCGATCGAACATCCGCACAGAGATGTGATCTGTATGGGATTAAACTACCAGGCACATGCGGAAGAGATGGCCAAGGCGACATCCAACGCGAAAGACGCCGTGCGCAATTATCCGATTTATTTCGGAAAACCGGTGGACCGGGCAAGAGGGGACGGGGAAGAAATACCGTCCCACAAGGATTTCATTTCTACCCTGGATTATGAATGTGAATTAGGCGTGATCATGGGCAAGGACACCGATCACGTCAAGGAAGAAGATGTAAGAAACTTTATCTTCGGCTATACGATCATCAATGATGTGACAGGAAGAGAACTTTCCCGCCACAAACAGAATTATTTCATGAAGGGCTTGGACGGAACCTGTCCGATGGGTCCGTGCATTGTGACCGCGGATGCGATTGCCTATCCGCCGGCTCTGAATATCACTCTGGATGTCAACGGGGAACCGCGTCAAAACGGATATACCTCGGATATGATTTTCGGAATTGACGAAATTGTGTCCACGTTATCGCAGGGCATGGTGCTGCAGGCGGGCACGATCTTCGCAACCGGCAGCCCGACCGGCATCGGATTCGGCATGAATCCGCCGGTATTCCTTCATGACGGTGATGTGGTTCATTGCCATATCGATCAGATCGGAGATCTTACGAATATTGTGAAAGACAACGTGAAATAACGGAGGAAGGTTATGCAGTATTGTCTGAAATTACCGAAAACTGTCTACAGCGGAGACAATTCGCTGGACAAAATCATAGAAATTATTGAGAAGACCGGCGCGAAGAAGGTGGCCGCCTTTACGGATAAGAGTTTGGAAAAACTCGGCCTGTTCGCGCTGATTGAGCAGAGATTGCATGCGGCGAATGTGCCGTATGACGTGTTTGACGATCTGCCGGCGGAACCGACCTACATGGCTGTGCAGAATGTCATCGACCAGTTCAAAAAAGAAAATTATGACCTGATCGTTGCGTGCGGCGGCGGATCGGTCATGGATTCCGCGAAGCTCGCGTCAATCCTGAAAACGGATGAATACGGCGTCAAGGAATTATTGACAGACCCCAAGCGCGGTCATAAGACAACTCCGGTTGTGATGATCCCGACAACAGCCGGAACCGGTGCGGAAGTTACTCCGAACGCGATTGTCGGCGTACCGGAACAGGAACTCAAAATCGGTATCGTCAATGATGACCTGATCAGCGACTATGTCATCCTGGACGCGGAATTGGTGAAGAATCTTCCGCGGAAGATTGCGGCAGCGACCGGCGTCGATGCGCTGTGCCACTGCATAGAATGCTTCACCTCCAACAAGGCAAACCCGTTCAGCGATATCTTCGCCTTAGAAGGTCTGGATCTCATCTTGAACAACATCATCGAAGCATGCGATGACCGGGACGCGATGGCCGCAAAGAATGCGATGCAGGTAGCCGCCTTATACGGAGGCCTGGCGATTACGGCTTCCGGAACGACCGCGGTTCACGCGTTAAGTTATCCGCTGGGCGGGAAGTATCATATTGCGCACGGCGTATCTAATGCGATGCTGCTGGTGCCGGTCATGGAATTCAATGAAGACGTGCTGCGCGGAAAGTTCGCGGAAGCGTATGACCGCTGCTATCACGGGTCTGACCGCCTTGAAACGGTCGAAGACAAGAGCGCATATATGATCAACTGGATGGGGTCGATCGTCGAACATCTGAATATCCCGACCAGTCTGAAAGAGTTCGGCGTACCGGAAGAAGACCTGGAAGTATTGGTCGAATCCGGCATGAAAGTTCAAAGATTATTAGTCAACAACAAAAAACTTGTAACCCCGGAAGATGCCCGGGCAATTTATAGGAGGGTACTGTAATGAAACATGTAGACATCAAAGGTATTATCGTTCCGATTTGCACACCGTTTAATGCGGATGAGACCGTCAACCACGAAGTGCTGAAACAGGAAGGCGAACGTATGATCGCCAACGGAATTCACGGAATTTTCTGTTTCGGCACCAACGGAGAAGGCTATATCCTGAACGGAAAAGAAAAACGTGAAATTCTTGAAACCATGGTGAAGTCCGTGAACCACCGTGTACCGGTTTATGCGGGTACAGGATGCGTTTCCACGGCAGAAACCATCGAACAGTCTTTAATGGCCAAAGAAGTCGGCGCGGATGTGTTATCCATCATCACACCGTCGTTTGCGAAAGCTTCGCAGGATGAACTTTACGAACACTATGCGGCGGTTGCGAAAGCAGTCGATATGCCGATTTTGCTGTATAACATTCCGGCAAGAACCGGAAACGCATTGGAACCGGCAACCGTAGAACGTCTTCTGGAATTTGAAAACATCATCGGTATCAAGGATTCTTCCGGTGTTTGGGATAATATCCTGGCATATCTGGAAGTTGCAAAGAAACGCGAAGACTTCACTGTATTATCGGGAAACGACAGCTTAATCCTGAATTGCCTGAAACACGGCGGAACCGGCGCGATTGCCGGATGTGCGAACGTCTATCCGCGCACTCTTTCGTCGATTTATGATTACTTCAAGGCAGGCGATCTTGAAAATGCGCAGAAGGCACAGGATTCCATTGTGACTTTACGCGGTGTCTTCAAATACGGAAACCCGAACACGGTCGTCAAGAAAGCCGTCAACTTATTAGGCTATCCGGTAGGTGATTGCCGCAGACCGTTCAACGGTTTATGTGAAGAAGGCGTTGAAGCGTTAAAGGCTGTCCTTGAAGAAAACAAGGCACTCGGAATGCACTAGGAGATTTCATGTTACCGATTATCGGAATCTCCATGGGTGATCCGTTCGGAAACGGACCGGAGATCACCGTCAAAGCACTCAACGATAAGACAATCTATGACCGCTGCCGTCCGTTGGTCGTCGGCGATCAAGCGGCGATGGAATATGCGCTGGCTGTATCGAAAAAAGTCAACGGAATCGATTTGAAACTGAATCTTGTCAAAGATCCGTCCGAAGGTCTTTATACCTACGGGACAATTGATCTCTTGAATCTGGGCTTGTTGAAACCGGAAGATATTCCGAATCATCTCGATGAGGAAAATCCGTCCCCGTTTAAAGTCGGTGCATGCCGGCTCGGCGGCGAATGCGCATTCCAATATGTCAAAACCGTGATTGAACTCGCGATGGAAAACAAGGTCGAGGGGACGGTCACCAACGCGTTGTCCAAAGAAGCCATCAATATGGCGGGACACCATTATTCGGGACATACCGAAATCTACGCGCATTACACAAATACGAAGAAGTACGCGATGATGCTGGCGCATGAAAACCTGCGTGTTGTTCATGTATCCACGCACGTATCTCTGCGTGAAGCGTGCGACCGCGTAAAGACCCCGCGCGTTCTTGAATGCATCCATCTCGCAAATGATGCCATGCATGCCTTAGGCATTGAACATCCGAAAATCGGCGTTGCCGGATTAAATCCTCACTGCGGAGAAGACGGCATGTTCGGAAGGGAAGAAATCGATGAAATCCAGCCCGCAATCGATATTGCGTTATCGGAAGGCATCGATATTCCGGAAAAGAAACCGACCCCGCCGGATACGGTATTCTCCAAGGCACTGGGCGGCTGGTATGACTGTGTCGTAGTCATGTATCATGATCAGGGACATATTCCGACCAAGGTCGTAGGCTTTGTCTACAACAAGGAAGAGAAACATTGGGAAGCGGTAGCCGGCATCAATATGACTCTGGGCTTACCGATTGTGCGTGTATCCGTAGACCACGGCACCGGCTTCGGCCATGCGGGAAGCGGACATGCGAATGAACTCAGCTTGGTAAATTCCATTGATTACGCGATTATGTTCGCAATCGACCGTAAAAAGAAACTGAGCGCATAACGAAAACCGTGAAACAGGCATCCGGAAAGATGCCTGTTTTTCATTTTCGTGATTGCCATGTATAATGATTCCGAAAGAGGATATCTTATGAGATGGTTTTATAAGCTTAAACAAAAATGTGAAAAGTATACAATTCCGAATCTGGCAATGTTCATTACATTCTGTATGGCAGCCGGGTTGATTTTGGTGCTGAGGGAAGACGGAATCAATTTGTATCTGCGGTATCTTGCGTTTATTCCGTCCGAAGTGCTCCGCGGACAGATTTGGAGAATCTTCAGCGCAATCATCTTTCCTCCGGCTCTGAATTCGATTTTCTTCATGGCGCTGTCGATTTTCTTCTTCTATTCCTTCGCGGCGGATGTTGAACGGGGAATGGGACAGTTTGAATTCAATGTGTACTTTTTCGGAAGCCTGCTGATCGGGGAGATCGGGTGTCTCATCGGTTATTGGGTCACCGGATTTGACAATGTATTCTCACCTGCGTTCGCAGTCTTCTCGGTATTTATGGCTTATGCGATCTTATATCCGGAAAACCAGATCATGATCATGTATATACTTCCGGTCAAAGCGAAATATGCGGGATTGCTGGAAGCCGGCATCTATATTTATATGTTTATCACCGGCGATCTGTATTCTAGAATCTATGTAGCCGCGGCATTGCTTCCGGTCATCATCTTCTATATGATCGCGCACCGAGATGATTATATCGGCGGAAATCCCATCTCCAACCTGAAGTTCCGTCTGAACCAAAGAAAACGTCAGAAGGAATGGGAAGACAACTTTAAGTCATAACGAAAGGGAACCGTTTGAGTTCCCTTTATTCGTTTTGGGCGTTGTATTCAGCAACTGCTTTTTCGTAGACCTGCAGGACGGAACGGATAAATTCATCAATACCGTATCTGCGGGTGTAGGCTTCGACTTCCTTGCGGCGCTTGTAACGCTCTTCCAAGGACATGTCCGCTTCTTCTTTTGTCAGTTTTCCGAAATCTTCCGCGGTTTCAAATATGTCTCCGTTTACGCCGGACTCGATCTGGTCGCGGTTGTAAATGTCCAAGCGCTGCAGGATATAGAGTCCGGATGCCATCGCTTCCAGCATCGAAATCGAATTCATTTCCGAAGTGGATGCGGTCGCGTAGAGGTCAAAGGCATGATAGTAAGGCGGAAGGTCATCGTGCTCAATATAGCCGAGAAGTTTGATCTGCGATTCCATGCCGAGATCTTTGACCTTCTTTGCGAGCTCTTCTTCCTCCGGACCTTTTCCGATAATGAAGAGCTTGAAACGCGGATCACTTCCGCATTCATTCGCAAAATAATCCATCAGGACATCGATGCTTTTTTCTTTGCCCAGACGTCCCACAAATCCAAGACAGATATCTTCTTCCCGGATGCCGAGAGATTCCTTGATTTCACGTACTTTTTCTTTGTCTACGTTATCTTCGACAAAGGCGCTCAGATCCACGGTGTTCGGAATCAGGTTGATCGGTTTTTCCACTCCGCACCGGTGCATGAATTCTTCGACTTTCTTGGAAGGCCCGATGATTTCGGTAAAGTGGTTGGAGAGAAAATGCATGTATTGATGGGCAAACGGCTTTAACATGGACTGGATCATTTCACTTTCCGCAACATATCCCAGATAGTCGTCATACATCGTATGAAGCGTGTACACGATCGGGATGTTCAGCTTCTTTGCGTAATCAATGGCGGCTAAGCCCAAAGAGAATTCCGTATGCGCATGAATGAGGTCGGGCTTAAATTCTTTGATCAGTTCGAAACGTTCCTTGCTGTAAGGGTTGGCCAAGCCGTATCCGTAAATCTTTTTGAGCGGATGGGCAGGTGAATGCAATACTCCGTCCTCGATATAGTTTTCTTTGATGTCCGGATTCAAAGTTACGATCAGAACGTTGTGACCGTTTTTTTCCAAGCCTTTTTTCAGCGTTTCGATATGAGTTACGACGCCGCTGATGAAGGGAAAATAGGTTTCTGTGAAAATGGCGATGTTCATAGTGGTTACCTCAAAAAAATGGTATCACGAAGATTGCGGAATTACCATGCGCAAAAGCCGAATTCAGGATTCCTTAAGAATCCCTTCGCGTTTGTTTTCTCTAATTCAGGGAAAGGGTTGAGAAATGACGGCTTTTCAAGTATAATATCTGCGGTATTTTGATGAAAGACGAAAAGGGGGAACAGAAATGTTTGATAAACCATTACCCTTCTTCGTTTGGATCTTACTGGGAGTTTTGATTGGAGTCGTGATTATGTTGACGCTTTCCAAGATGGGCCTCGAGAGGAACCGTCAGGAAGCGGAGCTGGTTTTAAAGAAAGCCAACGATGACGCGGACAGCATGCGCCGTCAGGCAGCCATCGACGGAAAGAACCAGGCATATGAACTGAAATTAGCTGCGGAAAAGGAACTGAAAGAAAAGCGGCAGGAAATCACAGAAAAAGAAAATAAACTGATCCGCCGTGAAGACAGTTTGAATTTCCGTGATGAAAAGCTTACCAATAAAGAGAAATCTCTGGACGACAAGTTAGCGAATGTTGAAAAGAGACAGCAGGATCTTAAGACGAAAGAAGAACAGCTTCAGGCGAAAATTGATGTGCAGCAGGCTGAGTTGGAGCGTGTTGCGTCCTTATCTTCGGAAGACGCGAAGAAAGAACTCATGGCCATCGTAGAAAAGAAGATGGCCAATGAGACAACTGCGTACATCCGTGAAAAGGAAGAAGAAGCCAAGGCAAAAGCTGCCGAAAACGCACGGAATATCATTGCGCTGGCAATCCAGAGATATTCGCAGGAAGAAACGATTGAACGCACCGTCAGTGTTGTCGCATTGCCGAATGACGACATGAAGGGAAGAATCATCGGACGTGAAGGAAGAAATATCCGCGCTATTGAACAGGCGACGGGAGTAGACCTGATCGTGGATGATACACCGGAAGCCATCACAATTTCCTGTTTCGATCCGATCCGCAGAGAGATCGCACGCTTAACATTGGAAGCACTGATCCGCGACGGACGGATCCAGCCGGGAAGAATCGAGGAAGTCGTCAACAAGATGACCCGCGAACTGAACGAACAGATTCAGAAAGCCGGCGAAGATGCGGTATTCCGCATGGGTATCGGTAAGATCGACCGTGAGCTGGTGACACTTCTCGGAAGATTACGCTACCGTTACAGTTACGGTCAGAACGTGCTGGAACATTCCATGGAAGTCGCGTCCCTGGCGGGCATTATGGCTGCCGAATTGGGATTGAACCAGGCGCTCGCAAAGCGTGCCGGATTACTCCATGATATCGGTAAGGCAGTAGACTTCGAAGTGGAAGGAAGCCACGTTGAATTAGGTGTGAAGATCGCGCGCAAGCACGGTGAAAACCAGATCGTTATCAACGCGATTGAATCCCATCACGGAGATGTGGAACCGGTTCATCTGATTTCGAATCTGGTGGCTGCGGCTGATACATTGTCTGCCGCAAGACCGGGCGCAAGATACGAATCGATGGAAAACTATATCAGCCGTCTTGAAGAACTCGAGAAGCTGGCGGATTCCTTCGAGGGTATCGAGAAATCCTATGCCATCCAGGCAGGACGTGAAATCCGCGTTATGGCGATTCCGGATCAGCTGGATGACCTGGCATGCGAACGCACGGCACGCGAGATCAAGGAAAAGATCGAATCTACCCTGAATTATCCGGGACAGATCAAGGTCACGGTAATCCGGGAAGTCCGCAAGACAGAGATCGCACGCTAAAAGACAAAGACAAGACTCTCGAAAGAGGGTCTTGTTTTGCATTTTCCCGGTTCTTATTGTAAAGTACGTTTGTAGGATCTTCGTCAGAGCTTTCTGACTTAGAAAGGCTTGTATGAAAGTATTATTTATCGGAGATATTGTCGGCAAACGCGGAAGGGAAGCCCTGATTGCTCATCTTCCTATGCTGAAGGAAAAGTACGCGCCGGATTTTATTATTGCGAACGGGGAGAACTCCGCGCACGGAAAAGGCATCACCAAGAAAATCTACAACCAATATCTCTCCATGGGAATTGATATGATCACGATGGGAAACCATACGTTTTCCAATGATAATCTTATGACTTTCATCGATCAGGCGGACCGCCTTGTATGTCCCGCAAACCGGGATACCGATAAACCTGGGACACCGGTGCGGTATCTCGACTATAAAGGGAAAAAGGTAGGCGTATACAATCTGGTCGGAGAAATCTTTATGGACTCGGTGGAAGAAAGCCCGTTACCTGCCATGGAACGGTTGCTGAAGTATTATCCGGCAGATATTCACATCGTGGATTTTCACGCGGAAGCGACCGGTGAGAAAGCCATCTTCCTTCATTACTTTTATGATAAGGTCGAGATGATCGTCGGCACCCACACGCACATTCAAACCGCGGATGAGTGTATCTTCAAGGGGTGCGCCTTTATCTCGGATGTCGGTATGTGCGGAGGCTATGATTCCATCATCGGAAGAGATGCGGATGAAGTTCTTGAACGGGTCACAACCGGCAGACATACCCATTTTGTGCCGGCCGATACTCCCGCTGTTTTCTCCGCGGTATTCGTTACCTTCAATGATGAAACAAACCGTGCCGAATCCATTGAACGGATCCAGATAAGGCCGGAGTATTAATCCTGTATAAATGTAAATCTCTCCGTTTCCCGGAGAGATTTTTTAACAGTTGTAATCGTTTAATTGGACGATTTAATAATGCTGTGTCTTCCTGCGGTGATAAGACGTTTAAATAATAGGAACGGAAATTGTGCTCGTCGAATTGTTTCATGCTGAAAACAAGAGAAAAAACCGTTAACAGCAATACCAAAAGGAACACTCTTTTCTTCATGGAAATGCCTCTTCGGGAAACGGAGTTCGGTCAGCTTGTCGGATGATTTTTGGAATAATTGCCTACGTTGACATTATAACAACCGCGAGATAGCTTTTCCATGTGATTTTTTTTGGAAAAATCACATTTTTTCTTTACTTCAAAGGGAAAAATCGGTATATTAGTGGTGAAAAGTGGTGAAAAGCGGTGAAGATCCCAGGGTTTATCGGTGAATATAGGCACAATATGGATGCGAAAGGCCGGCTGGCGATGCCGGCAGTTTTCCGTAATGCCTTGGGAACCGTATTTTACGCAACCGTAGGAATCGATCACTGCATCGCCATTTATACCGAAGAGGAATTCGGGAAACTGTATGAGCGTTTATTGGATTATCCGGATATGAAGAGGAATTCCCGTATCGTCATGCAGCAGATCATGGGGTCCGCCCGGGAATGCGAACCGGACGCCCAGGGACGCATTATGATTCCCGCCAATCTGATCCGGCATGCGTATCTCAAAAAAGACTGCGCCATTGTCGGGGTAGGAAGCCACGTGGAAATCTGGGACGGCGAAACCTGGGACCGCACCAAGGAGGACGCCTTAGACCGGCTTAGCGATATCGCGGAGAATCTTCCGGAGATCCATCAATGAATGAACATGTAACAGTCCTTCCGGAAGTATCCGTAGAGCTGTTAGATGTTCGTCCGGATGGCACCTACGTGGATGCCACTTTAGGCTACGGAGGACATTCGGAACGAATCCTGAAGAAACTCTCAAACGGACACTTATACGGATTTGACCAGGACCAAAACGCGATCAACGCATCGTCCGAGCGGTTGGCGTGTTTTGGGGATTTATTTACACCGGTTCACGATAACTTCCGCAATCTTGAAAAAGATCTTGCGGAATTCGGTGTCTATGGAATTGACGGAATGGTGATGGACCTCGGAGTCAGTTCTCCGATGTTCGACCGTCCCGAGCGGGGATTTTCCTACAACACCGACGGACCGCTGGATATGCGGATGAACCAGGAGAAGGGAATCCGCGCGTATGACGTCGTAAACGGCTATTCTGAGCGCGATTTGACGGATGTCATAAGAAAGTACGGGGAAGAACCTTTCGCACCGCAGATCGCTAAAAGCATCGTCCGTGCAAGGTCCGTCAAACCCTTGGAGACGACCTTCGAACTGGTCGAAGCCATCAAGGCGGGTTTGCCGGAACGCGTGAAGCGTTCCAAGGGACACCCTGCCAAGAAGACTTTCCAGGCAATCCGCATGGAAGTCAACGATGAACTCAAAGTGCTCGAGGAATGCCTTCACCAGGCGCTCGGATTATTGAAACCGGGAGGAAGGATCGCGGTCATCAGCTTCCATTCCCTTGAAGACCGCATCGTAAAGACTGTGTTCAAAGAAGCTTCTTCCATCGATGAAGACTTCAAGAAACTTCCGTTAAAGGAAAGCGAAATGCCCAAGCCGGATTTTGAATTGGTTACCAAGAAACCGATCACGGCGGATGAAAAAGAACTGGAGGAGAACCACCGTTCCCACTCCGCAAAGTTACGTGTATTGAAAAGGAGAGAAGACTATGGCGAAGAAGACTAAAAGAAGAAAGAAATGGAATGTTTATACATTTGCGACCAGACTTTTTGTCATCTCCGCGATTGCCTTTTTAGCCACCTCCATTTTCCTTCGCGCGTACAATTCTTATCTCAATGTGCGGATCCATGACTACAACGCATCGATTGCTTCTATGAAAAAAGAGAACGAAATGGTGCGAATGGAAGTGAATCAGCTCAGCACTTATGATAGAATTTCTTCGATCACGTTAGCACAGGGCACGTGGGTCGCAGGAAATATCTTTAACATTCCAAATGAATAAACGAAAAATCTTCGAATCAAAAAAAGCAAATCAAAACTTGGCGGTGTTTACCGCCATTTTCGCAATTATCGGGGCTCTTCTGGCAGCCAATGTTTTTATGATCTCCGTTATGGGATACCACTTCAATTCCGGAACAGACATCACAAATTACGGGGCCATCTCGGTGACCCGCCAGACCATCTACGCAAGACGCGGATATATCTTTGACCGTTACGGTAACGTGATCGCGGAAGACAGCACTTCCTACAGCATCTTCGCGTATCTGGATGAATCCCGTCCGGGCTATGAAGGCATACCTGCCTATGTCCCGCAGGATAAGAAGGAAGAGTATTCGCAGATCCTCGGAGAACTGCTGGACGCTCCGCCGGAAGTGCTGCTGGAATATCTGAACCAGGATTTGTATCAGACCGAGTTCGGCATGTACGGACGCGGTATCGATAAAGCCACGAAAGATAAAATCGAAGAGCTCGGATTGTACGGGTTCGATTTTACCGAACATACGTCCCGGCATTATCCTTTGGGGGCGTTCGCGAGCCACTTGGTAGGGTATTCCCGCTACCATGAGGATGATGATGTCGTGGTCGGCGAAATGGGAATCGAAGAAATCTTCAACGACTATCTGATGGGAAAAAACGGGTATACGCGCTATAACCAGGACGCTTCGGGATTCCAGTTAATCGGCACGCAAAGCGAATATGTCGCAGCGAAAAACGGCAACAACATCTACCTGACGCTGGATAAGACATGCCAGGAAGGGCTGGATGTTTTGATTGACCAGCTCTCCAAGCAGTTCTGGTGCCAGAGGATCTGGGGAGGCGTCATGGAAGTCGAAACCGGAAGGATGCTGGCGTGGGATTGCTGGCCGACGTTTGATCCGAACTA
>CACYEP010000192.1 GCA_902773425.1 uncultured Erysipelotrichaceae bacterium
ATAATCCAGCACACATCAGCAATACACTTCCGAAAGCCGACAGCAATTCATCGCCCGCCGCCATAGTAAAGACAACGCAGACAAAAGACAGCACAAAAAACGGAAGCACATAGTACTTCAAAAAGATTTTCAGATATTTCCAAATCAGAGATCCGCGCAGATTATCCATATTTGTCCTTTTCTTTAGTTTACCATAATTAAAATGATCCCGGCCATGTACCGGGACCATCTTCAAAGAACATTAATATTCAGGAACTGCTTCCGCGTTTAACTTCGTAGCTGCCTTAGATTCTTCCAGAACGGACTCCAGGATCTGTAAGAACCTGTCTACTTCTTCCTCGGTATTGTAGATACCGAAGCTCACCCGGATCATCCCCGGTGTATTCATATCAATACAGTTTTCGAAACTCGCGGCCTCCTCATCGGAAATTCCCATCATTCTCCAGACATACGGATGCGCGCAGAACGCACCCCGGCGGGTAGCCACTCCGTTGGTATCCGTCAGTTTCTTCGCCAGCACATACGAATTGATATCCGCGAAGTTGAATGTAACTACCCCGACACGGTCCGAAATATCTTCGGTATCTCCGTAAATGATGACGCCGTCCAATTTCTTTAATCCGTCGATCATACGGCGGATCAACACCTGTTCATGCGCGGAAATCTTATCGAAGCCGACTTCTTCCAGCACTTCAATGGCCTTGCCGAGTCCTACAACACCCGGATAATTCGGAGAACCTGCCTCGTACACATCCGGTGCGTTTTTATATTTCACGGCTTCATCGCGGACGATTTTCACAATGCCTCCTCCGTAGAATTCCGGCATATGTTCATTTAAGATCTCCCACGGACCTATGACCGCCCCGCCCCCGTACGGGGAATACATCTTATGTGCGGAGAACACAAAGAAATCGATATTCTCTTCCGGGGTATCACCTTTCATGGAGAACTTACGGTGTGCCACGATCTGCGCCCCGTCCACCACGATTTTCGCACCGTGTTCATGCGCCATCTTCGCAATTCTATGCACGTCGGTCACATATCCGGTGACATTGGAAGCCGCCGTTACGCAGACATATTTGACCTTTCCTTCGTTTTCCTTCAGCAGACGCTCGATATCGTCATAGATAATCCTTCCCTGTTCATCCACTTCCGCGTAGATGACATGGCATCTTTCTCTCCAGGACAGATCATTCGCGTGGTGTTCGATACGGGTGCACAGCACCAGATCATCCTCGCTTTCAACCAACGCGGATGCGAGCTTGTTGAGACCGTCGGTCGTATTATTGACATAGAAACACGTATAGTAATCCGGATCGGCGCCGAGGAAATTCAATACGGTATCTCTGGTTTCCAGATATACATCGGTCGAATGATTGGATTTTTGCGAGAACCCTCTGCCGATGGATCCGTACATCTTCAGTTCTTCATTCACCGCATCCATGACCGGCTGCAATGCCGGTGTGGTCGCGGCGTTATCAAAGTTGATCAGCGGCTGCATTGATCCGTCAGATAATTCTACCGGTTCATCCACACCTACAACATACTGACGGATATTATCCATCGTATATACAGTCTTATCCGGTGTTTCCGGTTCCGGCGAAGGCGAAGGCTCCGGTGAAGGAGCCGGCGAAGGTTCCGGATCTGTTTTCCGGTCCGCACATCCGGCGAACAACGCAAAACACAGAAAAACGCTCAGCAGCACATACAGTATTTTTTTTAGTTTCATCATGATACCCTCCCGGACAATATGTCCAACACGATTTATATATCATTATGTAAATTCTTTTTTTATTGTAACACACTTACCGTAACGGACAAATCCTTACAAAGATATAATAAGCTTCAAAAAAGGAGGATTGGTATCCTCCCATTTTATGTTCTGCGATTTAATCTACCCGGATGACATAGTCTGTCTGTTCCGGCAGATACATGACCTTCACCGGGCATCCGACATACAGATCACTTGCCCAGTTATTGCGTGTCATCTGATTATCAATACTTTTTCCGCTTCCTAAGGACGCTTCGACTTCTGCACCGTCTTTTGTGCGGTAGATCACGAAAAATGATTTAACCGTCCCGGACGGAAGTCCGTCCGCATCATGAAGTTCATCTTCCTTGATCTGACTCACATAGGCGTCGGTAATGATTCCGTTTTCACGGATTTTCTTATTCTGCATCGCGGTACGGATCATAGCCACAGCAAATATCCCGATCATCAAGACTAAAAACACATAGAACATATTTTCACCCTCGCTTTTTTAATAATACCTCACATTGTGCATTCGGAAAAGTTATCCGGGTTCACTTATATTAATCCCCATTCCGCGAATTTCTCAAATCCTCCTTTGGACGTGATGAATTCTTTCGCAGTGTTCACGATTTCGTCATAGGGTTTTCCGTCAATGAATTCATCCCCGATGGCACAGAAGAATTCCTGCGGTTTTCCCGTTTCCTGTGCCTTCAGATAAGCGTAAATGTTCACCGACACATCTGCCTTGGATAAATCTTTTCCGTGCAGCCCGCCGCCTGTGACTGCGCTTCCCATATCACTTCCGAGTTTCCGGTTGGTTGCCCCGGAATCCACATTGAATCCCCCGGTCCATTCCCCTAACGGATTTATCACAGCATGCGGATATTTCTTCAGGATATCTTCATTCTTCGCATTGGATTGGCAAATGATCAGTGTGCCGGTTTTCCGGTTGATCACATATTTTCCGTCGCTTTGATAGGTACGGTAGAGATCTTCCGCGATTTCACGAAGTTCTCTTTCCTCTTCCGTAACCGGTGTTCCCCGGAATATTCCGTTATCTCCGCATCGAAGTTTCCCTTTCTGATTCTTAGCCAGATACGGATCCTGCCGAACAACGATCAGCTTCAGTTCCGCCGGAGATTTCAAAATACGGTCCGAAATCTCTTTTACTTCATCGAATGAAAAATCTTCACTTGTCTCAAGGATCACCGTACAGGCACCGTGTCCCGCCAGCACTTCCGCCGCAATCTTCGGATTTGAACTCTTTTTGTACGCAAGATCCACCAAGGCCCCCGCAATGCGGTCCGCCGCTTTATCCGGATGATCCGGATTCACTTTTTCAAACATATTCTTACCTCCATCTATCTATAATTCAAGCCGACAGAGATAACAAAAACACCCATCGGAATGACGGGTGCCAAAGTAAAGAGGTTACCCATCATCCTGGCATTACCACCTTGCGTATCGCAGGTTGGTGTGCGGTCATAGGGCCAGTCCCTGTTCGCACTCTCTATAGGCTGTGTTATTTATATATGTTTTTCAAAAAATAGTCAACCGAAAACTGTTAAATTACAAAATTTCCTTTTCGGAACACCGGGATGACTTCTCCGCCGTACGTGATTCCGTCCACCGACATCTCCTTGGTTCCGAACATGAAATCTTCGTGCTGGCGTGATGAATTCGCACCGTGCGCCTTAAGTTCTTCGGGGCTCATTTCATTTCCGCCCTTCAGGTTTTCGGGATACGGATTCCCGATGGCCAGGTGACACGCGGCATTTTCATCATACAGCGTATTGAAGAACAACAGGTTCATCTTGGAAATCGGCGAATCGTACGGAACTAACGCGACTTCCCCGAGATACCGGGAGCCTTCATCAAACTCCAGCAATTCCGTCAATGTCTCTTCTTCCACTTTTGCGCCATGCTCAACGATCTTTCCGTCTTTAAAGCGGAACCAGAACCCGTCGATTACTTTTCCGTTATAGCTCAGAGGCTTTGACGCATAAACGATTCCGTTCACACCGGTCTTTTCCGGCATGGTAAAAACTTCCTCGGTCGGAATGTTCGGATCAAAGTATACTCCTTCCGGCGTATAGTCTCCTCCTCCGACCCAGATATGATCCTTCACCAGACCGACATAAAGATCCGTGCCGAGTTCACTGGTGAAATGAAGCTTTTCGAAGTTATAGTCCGTCATCTTTTTCGCATGCCCGATCAATACCGCATCGTGTTCTTCCCAGGCTTTCACCGGATCATTGTCCCGGGTTACATGGGAGACTTTCAGGATTGCCTCCAGCAGTTTCTCGAACGCTTCATCTTCCGGCAAATCCGGATAGACTGCCTTCGCCCATTTGACACCCGGAAGTCCGATCACGCACCATTGACCCTCGTTATTCATCAGATAGTGATCAAGATCATCCATCTTTTCCGCATACGCCGCTCCGTACGCACGGATCTTTTTCGGGTCAATATCTTTCAGATTTCCCGGAGCTGCGGAAGAAATGCTGAGATAGCACGCATGATGATCCTGTTCGTACTTTTTCTTTTGATACTCGTAATCCGGAATCTCCTGAAGAGTTTCCAGAGTCTGATACTCATATTTACAGCGGGTCAGTTCATCATCCCGCCAGTCGACCGTAACCGTCGACGCACCGGCAAGATATGCTTCCTTTACGCACATTCTTACAAACTCCGCGCCGTCAACCCCTGCACGGATTACTAAAGGCTGTCCCTTTTGGACATTTACACCGCGGCGAACCGCCAGTCTCGCATACTTTTCCAATAAAATTCTTTTTTCCATTTTGAATCTCCTTTTTGTCCGATTCTTTCTAATTATACCTGTTCTATGCGATAATGAGCGTGTCAAACGAAGGAGATTTCTATGAGCTTTACTTACGAATACTACAAAGTCTGCGCAGATTACATCAAGGAACGTGCACCGTTTGAGCCGGAAATCGGATTGATTTTAGGAACAGGCCTCGGTCCGTTTGCCTCCCAGATTGAAAATCCGGTATCGATTCCCTACCGTGATATACCGAATTTCCTGGTATCGACCGCGCCGGGTCATGCCGGAAAACTGATTTTCGGAACAATATCCGGCAAGAAAGTCGTCTGCATGGCCGGAAGATTCCATTCCTACGAAGGATATACCTTTGAACAGTTATCCATTCCGGTACGCGTATTAAAACTTCTCGGAATCAGGAAACTGATCCTTACCAACGCTGCCGGCGCCGTCAATGAATCCTATCATCCGGGGGACATCATGATTTTAAACGATCACCTGAAACTGACCGGCGACTCGCCGATGAAAGGTCCGAACATTCCGGAATTCGGAGACCGCTTCTTCGATATTTCCCGCATGTATACACCGGAACTCCGGGAAATCGCGAAGGAATGCGCAAAGGATACCGGATTACACATTCATGAAGGTGTGTATATGTTCTTTACAGGTCCGCAATTTGAGACACCGGCCGAAATCCGTGCTGCAAGACTTTTGGGGGCAGATGCGGTCGGAATGTCCACGGTGACCGAATCCCTGACGGCTGCGCACTGCGGTTTACCGGTATTGGCGATGTCCGTTATCACCAACATGGCCGCCGGTATCACCAAAGACGCGCTCTGCCAGGAAGAAGTCGAAAAAGTCGG
>CACYEP010000193.1 GCA_902773425.1 uncultured Erysipelotrichaceae bacterium
AATCGCCTTAAGGGCGTCAAACGGTTTAAGTCCGCTCTTCATGGCTAAGGCTGCGCATAACGCGAGGTATTGCTGGGGAATGACCGGCGCATCCGTGATAATGGATACCTGACATCCCTTTTCCGCCAAAACGCGCGGAGTATCCCAGGACTTATTCTGCAGTTCAAATTTAGACGCGTGAGTCAGGGTCGGACCTACGGCGCAGGGGTATCCTTCCTTCGCCAAATGATCCGCAATCAGATGACCTTCCGTCACATGTTCGAGAGTCAGTTTTACGCCGAATTCCTTCGCGATGCGGATGGCAGTCAGGATATCATTGGCCTGATGCGCATGTGCCTTTAACGGAAGTTTTCCTTCCACAACCGGGATCAGTGCTTCCATCTTCATATCAAATGCCGGCATCTTGGACAAATCGTCTCCCGCGGCTTTCTTGCGGGCTGCGTACTCTTTGGCCTTGAAGAGGTTTTCGCGCAATAATGCCGCGTTGCTCATGCGGGCCGTGATGCCTTTGTCCTTGTAACAGCGTTTCGGATTTTCTCCGAACGCACACTTCATCGCGACCGGATTCTTGACGATCATATCATCCACGCAGTCGCCGGTTGTTTTAACGGCGAAGAACGTTCCGCCTAATACGTTGGAACTGCCGGGTCCGGTCGCCACGGTGGTAACTCCTGCCCTGCGGGCTTGGGCAACCGTCGGATCCAGCGGATTGAAACTGTCAATGCCGCGCAATTCCGGAGTTACCGGACGGTTATATTCATTATAGTCCTGGCCTTCATAACCGATTCCGTAGCCGTCCAATCCGAGGTGGCTGTGCGCATCGACAAATCCCGGATAGACATCCTTGCCTTCCGCGTCGTATACTTCCTCGTTTTTCAGAGGTTTGATGGTTTTTGCGATTTTCACGATTTTTCCGTCTTTTACGCGGATATCTGCCTTGTAAGGTTTTTCGTTGACCGCGTCATGAATCATACCGTTTTGAATTATCATAATATGCCTCCGTTTTTTCAATATTATACAACCTCAGGGATTCGGCGCATCATTTTGCGGAAGGTTTGTTATAATTCTTGTGGAAACGAGGTGCCTATATGGTCAATCACCGCTCTTTTGAAAAGGAGATCCGCTCCTATCCGCGTACGTTTGATCCGAAGTCTCTGTACGAGGAAACCGTGATGCGAACCAATCTGAAATTTGTTGTTCTGGACGACGATCCGACCGGCGTGCAAACCGTGCACGGTGTTCACGTATATACCGATTGGACTTATGAATCCATGAAAGAAGCGTTCGAAGAACCGGAGTCCCAGTTCTTCATTCTGACCAACTCCCGCGGCATGACCGAAGAAGAAACAACCCGTATCCATCATGAAATCATCGATGTGATTTCCAAGGTATCCGCAGAAACTTATACGCCTTACTTATATATATCGCGCAGCGACTCGACTCTCCGCGGCCATTTTCCCTTAGAGACAGAGATCCTGAAGGAAGGATTATTACGGAATTATGCGCATGTCGACGGGGAAATCCTGTATCCGTTTTTCCCCGAAGGCGGAAGATACACCGTAGATAATATTCATTTTGTGAAATACGGGGATGATCTGGTTCCGTGTGCTGAAACGGAATTTGCCAAAGACGCAACCTTCGGATTTTCTTCCTCGTCCTTACCGGAATATATCGAGGAAAAGACCGCGGGAAAATTCAAGGCGGAAGATGTGACCTGTATTTCGTTAAAAGATCTGCGGGAAGGAAACATTGATCGCGTCTATGAACAGCTGATGCAGGTCAAAGATTTCGGAAAAGTGATTGTCAACAGTTTGGACTACGACGATGTAAAGACGTTCTGTATTGCGTTATTCAAGGCGCTGCACGATGATAAGGTCTTCGTATTCCGTACGGCGGCAGGCTTTGTGAAATGCGCCGGAGGCATTCCCGACAAGCACCTTCTGACAAGAGAAGAGATGATTCATGAAGAGTCTTCAAACGGCGGCATCGTCGCGGTAGGTTCCCATACCGCCAAAACAACCGCGCAATTGGAGGAATTGCTGAAGCTGGAAAATACACAGGAGATTGCGTTCCGTTCGTCGGCAGTCCTTGAATCCGATGAAGTTTTGGAACAGGAAATTATGCGCTGCATTCATGAGGCGGAATCCGTGATCCGGGACGGAAAGACAGCGGTTTGTTACACCGAAAGAACCCTTCTGTCCTTTCCGGGAGATACAAAAGAAGAAGCTCTGGTGCGCAGTGTCAAAATCAGTGATGCCTTACAGCGCATTGTCCGGGATTTACATGTCAAGCCGGCCTTTGTCGTTGCGAAAGGCGGCATCACTTCCTCGGATATCGGTGTCAAGGCGCTGCACGTAAAGAAAGCTTTGGTGCTCGGGCAGATCCGTCCGGGAATTCCGGTATGGAAGACAGATGATCAAAGCCGGTTCCCGGGGATTCCCTACATCATTTTCCCGGGAAATGTCGGGGAGAATACTACATTGAGAGAAGCGGTCGAAATCTTGACCGGACAATAAACAGAAGAAGGTAGATGTATGAAGTATATATTGTATTGTTTGGCGGGACTGGCGTTTTCCTTTGGCATCGGGTATCTGATTGTATCCCTTTTATGCCGCAAGAAACATCTTTCGAAAGGAAAGAAAGCCGGTTTGTCAGCTTTGTGCGGGATCTTGGTGATTGCGCTTTTGGGAATTGTGTATCTGGAGATTTATTATCACGCGGAGGACACAGCGATGAAGGCCATTGAACCGGACAGTGCCGTAAACGTGGAAAAGACAGACGAAGGTTATCTATTTGACGGACCGGGAACGGAAAAGATCCTGGTGTTTTATCCTGGTG
>CACYEP010000194.1 GCA_902773425.1 uncultured Erysipelotrichaceae bacterium
AAACGAACAGATTACCTACAATAACGAAGAGTCTCCGCTTTCCGGCTTGGTGAACACTGCTTATTCCTTGACTTTGAATGAAGACGGAACCGGAAAGATGAGCGTCTTGGGCTTTGAAACCCAGCTCACGTGGGATAACAAGACAATCAAAATTGACAATGCCGAATACAAAATTGAATTCAAGGGAGATACTCTGACGATCCTTGCGGATGATAAGGACGGAACGATGGTATTTAAGAAAAAGAAATAAAAGAACGCCGGATGTCGGCAGAATAGTTTGAAGATAAGAGACCGGAGCGGTCTCTTTCATTTCGCGAATTCGTGTTTGATAGGGATGAACAGACAGGATGACGCGTTTATACATGACATAATAAAAGCCGGAAACCGATGGATTCGGATTTCCGGCGTTTTTGTTTCCTGGTGCTGGTTATAAGAATTGAACTTACGACCCCTTCCTTACCAAGGAAGTGCTCTACCGCTGAGCTAAACCAGCACGTGCATATTCTAGTATATAGAAATTTTGGAAAGTTTCAAGTAAAACTTTTCACGAAGGTCAGGAACTGTTGACAATATACCCCCCTAGGGTATATATTTAACCCGGCAGAGGTGAAGTATATGGAAGAAAACAGTTGCTGCGGCACCCGGAAGACACACCGGGATGAAGAACAGTATAAAAAATTAAAAAACCGGCTGAACCGGATCGAAGGTCAGCTTCGCGGGATTTCAAATATGCTGGATGAAAACGCGTATTGCCCGGACATTCTGATTCAGGTCTCGGCGGTGAATTCGGCATTGAACAGTTTCAACAAGGAACTGTTAAGCGAACATATCAAGCATTGCGTATTGAATGATATCCGGGAAGGCAAAGACGAGGCGGTGGATGAACTTACGGAAGTCATCCGGAAGGTGATGAAATGAAACAGTTTACGGTTACCGGAATGAGCTGCGCCGCATGCCAGGCAAGAGTCGAAAAAGCTGTGTCCGGCGTAGAGGGAGTTACTTCGTGCGCGGTAAGCCTTCTTACCAACTCCATGGGTGTGGAGGGCACCGCATCGGATCAGGCAATAATTGAAGCCGTGGAAAAGGCGGGCTACGGGGCTATGACAAAGGGGAACAACCCGGAAACCGCAGCTCTTCCCGATGAAGATGTTCTGAAGGACCGGGAAACCCCGGTGCTGAAGCGAAGACTGATTCTGTCCGCCGGATTCCTGCTCGTCTTAATGTATTTCTCGATGGGGCACAATATGTGGAATTTCCCGATTCCTTTCTGGTTTGAGGGGAATGTCACCGCAATGGGAATTGTACAGATGATTTTGGCGGCGATCGTGATGATTATCAACGGAAAGTTCTTCAAAAACGGCTTCGGGACATTAATTCACGGGGCTCCGAATATGGATACTCTGGTTGCGTTGGGATCCATGACTTCCTTTGTCTGGAGTGTGGTTGTATTGTTCATGATCACGGACCGGATTTTAAAGGGTGATATGACGGTGGCGCATGAGTTATATCATAGTCAGCTGTATTTTGAATCGGCCGCTATGATTCCGACTTTGATTACGATCGGAAAGATGCTGGAGGCAAAATCCAAGGGTGAAACAACAAACGCATTAAAAGGTTTGATGAAATTAGCGCCGAAGACCGCAAAGAAGATCGCGGACGGAAAAGAAATTGTTGTGCCGGTGGAACAGATCCGGGTCGGTGATTTGTTTGCCGTATATCCCGGAGACGCAGTTCCGGTAGACGGAACCGTGGTGGAAGGAAGCGCTGCGGTCAATGAAAGTGCCTTGACCGGGGAATCCATTCCGGCGGATAAGGAACCGGGAAGCACCGTATCGGCGGCTACAACCAATGAGTCGGGATACCTTGTTTGCCGGGCAACAAGAGTCGGCACGGATACGACGATTTCACAGATTATCCAGATGGTTTCGGATGCGGCGACCACCAAGGCGCCGATTGCCCGCAAAGCCGATAAAATCTCCGGAATCTTCGTCCCGGCAGTCATCGGCATCGCCCTTGTGACGGTTATCGGCTGGCTGATTGCGGGTAAAGAATTCGGTTTTGCGCTCGCACGGGGCATCTCGGTATTGGTTATTTCCTGCCCGTGTGCGCTGGGTTTGGCGACACCGGTGGCCATTATGGTAGGAAACGGCATGGGGGCGAAAAACGGTGTTCTGATTAAGACTTCCGAGGCTTTGGAAACCTTAGGCGAATCCCAGATCGTCGCATTGGATAAAACCGGTACGATCACCGAAGGGAAACCGCAGGTAACGGATATACTTCCGTTTGGCATGAGCGAAAAAGATCTCCTCGGACTTGCGTATACATTGGAAAACCATTCCGAACATCCGCTTGCTAAGGCAATCGTAGAAAAAGGAAACGGGGAAGGATTGATTCCGGAAGATACGGAAAACTTCCGGGTATATCCCGGGAACGGATTGTCTGCCGAAGTAAACGGCGAACAGATTGCCGGCGGGAACGCGAAGTATATCAGGACGCTGACTGTTTTGCCGGAAGAGGCGGAAAGCGTTTCAAGCCGTCTGGCAGATGAAGGGAAGACTCCGCTGTATTTCATGAAGGGCGGAAAACTTGCCGGCATCATCGCGGTCATGGATACGATGAAACAGGACGCGAAGGAAGCAATCACATCTTTGAAGAATCTCGGACTCAAGGTTGTAATGCTGACGGGAGACAACGAAAAAACGGCTGCAGCGATCGGAAAGGCTGCAGGTGTAAATCAGGTCATTGCCGGCGTTTTGCCCGCTCAGAAGGAACAAACGGTGGCAGAATTACAGAAATACGGAAAGGTCATCATGGTCGGGGACGGAATCAACGATTCGCCGGCATTGACCAGGGCGGATCACGGAATCGCAATCGGTGCCGGCACGGACGTAGCCATCGACGTGGCGGATATCGTATTGGTGAAAAGCCGGTTATCGGATGTGCCTGCGGCCATCCGCCTGAGCCGGGCAACATTGACGAATATTTACGAGAATCTTTTCTGGGCGTTCTTCTACAATCTTGTGTGCATTCCGCTGGCTGCCGGATTGTTCAAGGTGCAGATGAACCCGATGATCGGAGCCGCGGCAATGAGCCTTTCAAGCTTTACGGTTGTGTCCAATGCGCTCCGGCTGAACACGTTTAAAATGAAGGACGGCTCTAAAGACCGTCCCCGGAAAAATCAAATCACGGGAGAACTCCCGGTGATCCAACACCAGAGAAAGGAAGAAACAGGCATGAAGAAAGTAATCAAAGTGGAAGGCATGATGTGCGAGCATTGCGAAGCAACCGTTGTTAAAGCATTAAAAAAGATTGACGGTGTCACTGAAGCAAGCGCGGACCATGTCAAAGGCGAAGCAGTCGTCGAACTGTCCAAGGAAGTTGACAATGAACTTCTGAAAGAAGCAATCGAAGACCGCGATTATAAAGTCCTCGGATTTGAAGAGTAATAAGAAAACTGAGTTTCTTCGGTGAAACTCAGTTTTTTTAATGTTTTCTCCAGGTTCTCGGAACAAACAGGACTAAGATCGGAAGTAATTCCAAACGTCCCAGAAGCATATCGAAGCTTAATACGATTTTGGAAACGGCACTGAACGCCGAGTAGTTTCCGGTAGCGCCGACCATCGAGAAGCCCGGGCCGATATTGTTGAGGCAGGCAATGACGGCGGAAATATTGGTTTCCATGTCGAATCCGTCAAAGGAGATGACTAAGAAGCTTGCGATCGCAATCAGGACATATATCGAGAGGTATACGTTTGTATTGACGAGTGTTTGTTCGTCTACGCGCGCACCGCTCATCTTGACGATTTCAATTCCCTGCGGATGCTGGTATTGCTTCACATTGCGCTTCATATTCTTGAGAAGCAGCAGGATCCGGGATACTTTGAATCCGCCTCCGGTGCTTCCGGCGCACGCTCCCATGCACATCAGGCAAAGAAGAATGGATTTGGACAACGCCGGCCATTGGTTAAAGTCTGCCGAGGAATATCCGCTGGTTGAAGTAACGGTCGCTACCTGGAAGGCTGCATGACGCAATGCCTCGTTCCAGGTGGAATACATCCCGGAGATGTTCCAGGTGATCAACGCTATGCTGACAACAACGATTCCGATAAATAAGCGTTTTTCTTCATCCTTGAAGAAAGCCTTGAACTGTTTCATCAATAAGAGATAATACAGCGAGAAATTGATCGAGAAGATAAACATGAAGATCGTGGTGACATTGACAATATAAGGCGAATAGCTCATGAAACTGTCATTTAACACACCGAATCCGCCGGTTGCCGCGGTTCCGAACGCCAGACAGAAGGCATCAAACCATGTGATTCCGCCGGCCCTTAACAATACCGCGTCCACAATGGTCAATACAAAGTAGATCAGGTAAAGAATCTGGGCTGTCTGGGATAATTTCGGTGTCAGTTTTCCGACGACCGGTCCCGGACTTTCCGCTCTTAAGATCTTTAAGGTATAGCCGCTTCCGGTATTGCTTAAAGGCAGGATCGCCATTAAGAAGACCAGAACTCCCATGCCTCCGATCCAATGAGAGAAACTGTGCCAGAACAGAAGAGATTTCGGCAGCGCTTCGACCTGCGGAAGAATAGAAGCACCGGTGGTCGTAAAGCCCGAAGAAACTTCAAAGAATGCGTCCACCAGACTCGGAATCGCCCCGGAGAGATAGAAGGGAAGACATCCGAAGAAGGACATCAGAATCCAGCTCAATCCGGTCGTTACCAAAGCTTCCTTGGTGAAAAAGCGCGGCTTGGACTTGTGGCAGAATGCGAATAAGATGCCTCCGGTGACTGCCAACACGCCTAATGTTTTTAAGAAGGCGAAGGCGGCAGGATATTCATCCGCGACCAGCGCAATCATCAGCGGAGGCAGCAGCAATCCGATCTCAATGAACAGAATGTAGGATAGTATTTTTCCGATGAGTTTATAGTTCATAGGTTATTTATCCTCAAAGATGTCATTGAGCTGACGGATCACGGTGCGTCCGTTGGAGACGATGACAATATGGTCTCCCTTGCGGAATGTGGAATCC
>CACYEP010000195.1 GCA_902773425.1 uncultured Erysipelotrichaceae bacterium
CCTGTACACCGTTACGACAACTTCATCCACAAAAGCGGAAGTAACGGGACTTACGATATTTCCGTAATGTGCCGTATATCCTGCGGCTTTCGACACGTCCTTCGTAAAGACTTTGGACAATATTTCAAATGTATCCGGTCCGCTCACACGGATCACTGAGATTGCGCCGGTGTCATATCCGGTCGCAACTGCGCAAATCGTTCTCTCTAACATACTTTCACCATTTCACTTTCGGATTCACCGGAGGAATTTCCGCCGGCTTCTCAAATCTCGGATTAAACGCATATCTTGTCTTCGGACAGACTTGCGACAATTCCTTCTCCGGATATCTGTACGCCGTCAGTCTACCGCCGAATACACACCCGGTATCAATATTGACCGCATTCGGATAACGCGTCACTTTCGGATGCGGTGTATGTCCGAATACGACAAACCCGTCTCCGTAATAATCTTTGGCCCAGTCTCTTCTTTCCGGGAATCCGTCTTCCAGCGTTTTCCCCGTAATATCTCCATAGAGACAGAACCTGCGGATGGCGGACGACTCTTTCCCGATCATCTCTTCCCGGATTCCCGCATGGCTTACGACCAGTCTTCCCTGATTCAATAAAAGATAATACGGCAGCCCTTCCAGAAACTTTAAGACTTTCTCCCGGTACGCCGAATCCGTCTTTTCAAATTCTTTCACCGTGGTCTCCAGTCCGTTGATCGTCTTGACCGGATTTCCCTTGAGATACCGCATCAGTTTGTCATCGTGATTTCCCAGCACGCAATACGCGTTCCCGCTTTGCGTCATCTTCATCACAATCTCCAGTACTCTAAGACTGTCCGGTCCGCGGTCGGTCAGATCTCCGAGGAACACTGCCCTGCGTCCGTCCGGATGAACGAACACGCCGTCTTCATTCCGGTAGCCTAAAACCCCCAGAAGATTCTCCAGTTCATCCGCACATCCGTGCACATCCCCGATCACATCATACCCATGTGAAGGTTCCTTTACTTCGATCACGCCGCGATATCCGTTCATATAGCCATTATACCTGTATAACAGGAAAAACACACGCTGTCATTCCGTATTTGAAATGATATAATAGGGCATACGAGGTATTTATGAGACTGATTTTTATACGTCACGGAGAACCGGACTATGCCAAAGATTCCCTAACCAAGCGCGGATGGAAAGAAGCGGAACTTCTCGCAGACCGCATCGCACCTTTACCGGTGAAGGAATACTACACGTCACCGCTCGGGAGGGCGAAAGACACAGCCTCTTTGACGCTTCAAAAAGCCGGACGCACCGCCGAGGAAAAACCCTGGCTCCGGGAATTCTGGCCGCGGATCCTGCGTCCTGACAAAAAAGGCGAACGGTCCATCGTCTGGGATTGGTTCCCGAATGACTGGACTCCCGATGACCGTTATTATGACATCAACACATGGACCGGTACGGACATCATGAAAGAAGCCGGTGTTGCGGAAGAATTTGAAACCGTCAAACAGGGAATTGACGGAATCCTGGCGGAACACGGCTATGTCCATGACGGGAAAACCTTCCGCGTGACAAAGCCCAACCACGACACATTGTGTTTCTTCTGTCACTACGGAATTACTTCGGTCATTGTAGGCTATCTGACGCATATCAGTCCGATGTTGTTTCTGCACAACTTCGTCATGGCGCCGACATCCGTCACTTCCCTCAACACGGAAGAGAAAGAAAAAGGCACCGCAATCTGGCGGATCGATGAGTGGGGAGACGTATCCCACTTATATAAAGGAGGAATGATTCCTTCGTTTGCCGCAAGATTCCGTGAAACCTATGACGATCCCGATGATTTTCATCAATACCCGCAATCCAAGGAGGAAAACTTATGACATGTCCGACATGCGGAAAAGAATTAAAAGAAGGCGCTGTTTATTGCCCGAACTGCGGCACGAAGGTATTGCCGCCGGCATCCATCGATAACACGACCGATGCGCTTCATGTGTTATCGGAAACCGACTTCGCGGCGGAAGCTGAAAAGAAAGCAGAAGAGGCCAGACTGGCGGAAGAACGCAGAAGAGCCGAAGAATTAAAGAAAGAAGAAGAAGCCAAAAAGGCAGAAGAACTCAGAAAAGCTGAGGAAGTAAAGAAAGCCGAAGAACTGAAGAAAGAGGAAGAAGCGAAGAAGGCGGAGGCTAAGAAAGAAAAGCCGGCACGCACCATTTTGGACCCGTCGGAGGACGAAGAAGATAAACCGGCCGTTCCGAAACACCGTCAGAATCCCAACGCGAAGTACATCTATTTCACCAGCGAAGAGAACCTTGTGATTCCGGCAGCATACCGTCCTACAGGCGGATTCGGATACTTCGGGTATTCCTTACTATTTATGATCCCGGTTATCGGATGGATCGCGGCATTTGTGTTCTCTTTCAACAACCACAACATCTCCCGCCGGAACTTTGCGCGCTGCGCATCGATTTGGATCATCCTTTGTATTGCGGTGATTACGGCACTGGTTCTCATGAAGGCGCCGGTGATCCAGCCTGCGGTACAGTGGGTGATGTCTCTGTTACATATTCAGGCATAACCTTTAAGAATTCTTTAACCCTCCGGAATACGGAGGGTTTTTCATTGACCGGAAGAGAAATGTGTCATATTGTATTAATACAGATAGTACAGTCAGTACGAAAGGAGGCCGTCTATGATTCATATAGACTACAGGGATCCGGCCCCTCTGTATGAACAGATCATCCGGCGTTTTGAGGAACTGATCCTCAAAGGAGCATTGCCGGAAGGAAGTTCCTTACCGAGTGTGCGTTCCCTGGCCATGGAACTCTCGATCAATCCCAATACGATCCAGCGTGCCTACGCGGAGCTGGAAAAAGCCGGATGGATCGAATCCAGACAAGGCAAAGGCAGCGTTGTTTCCTCAAATCATGCCGCAGCGGAAGCCAAGAAGGCGGAATGGTCGAAAAAGTTTCATGCCTTGTTGGAAGAGGCGGACGTATTGGGGGTTTCCAAGGAAGAAATCCTCGCACAAATAGAAAAGGAGGCAGGAAACCATGATTGAAATCCATAATGTGTCCAAATCCTACGGTCAGATTCCCGCATTACGTTCCATTTCACTGGACATCAAAGAGGGAGAGGCGTTCGGATTGATCGGCACAAACGGAGCCGGAAAATCGACACTTTTACGGATCCTCGCGGGGATATACCGCCCGGATACCGGAAACATTCTCATTGATAACGAAGCTTTGACCGATGAGAGTCCGGTTCGCGAAAATGTGTTCTATGTCTCGGATGAACAATTCTTTTTTCCGAACGCGGCCGCGGAAAACATCGGTGAGTACTGCGCAAAATTCTATAAAAACTTCGATAAAGCTTTCTTCGCCAAACGCATTAAAGACTTCGGACTGGATCCGCGAAGGAAAGTCCGCACCTATTCCAAGGGAATGAAGAAACAGCTCTCCATGATTACGGCGATTTCATCCAATGCGAAATATCTCCTGTTCGATGAAACCTTCGACGGATTGGATCCGGTTTCCCGTCAGGCAATGAAGTCCCTGTTGGCGGAGAAACTTCTGGAGAAGTCCGTAACTCCGGTATTCGCATCGCACAACCTGCGCGAACTGGAAGATATCTGCGATCATATCGGGCTGCTGCACAAAGGCGGCATCTTGTTATCCGAGAATCTCGAAGATCTGAAACTGAATCTTCATAAGTTCCAGTTCGTCCTGAACACTCCGGAATTCCCGGAATCCCTTAAGAATCTTCAGATTCTTTCACGCACCGTGACCGGAAGACTCCAGACGCTTGTCGTACGCGGAGATGCGGATGAAATCGAACGTCAGATCAACGCATGTTCGCCGGTGTTTGCGGAGAAGCTGCCGCTGACACTTGAAGAAATCTTTATCAACGAAACGGAGGTGGCAGGATATGACGTCAAATCGCTTATTCTCTAGGGGATTCACGTTGGATTTCCGGCGTGATATCGCACCGTTTGTGATCTATTCCCTGATTTTCTTTGTCGTATTGCCGTTAGGTCCGCTGACCGGAAGCCTCTGGGTCACCAGTAAACAGTACCTTACCATGCACATATTGGATCAGATGTGCTTCGGAGCTCCGCAGGTATTCCTGATTCTGTTCTCCTATACGGAGGCCGTTCACCAATTCGGATTCTTATTCCGCAAAAATGAGACGGACTTCTTCCATTCGCTTCCGCAAAGCCGTAAAGTCATCTTCCGCACCAGGTATATCTCCGGAATACTGGAAGTACTGATTCCTTTCCTGGCCTTTGAACTGATTACGGTTCCGATTGTGCTGACCGTGCTGAAGGCGAATCCGGCATTCATTCCGAAACTTCTTCTGGGATTGGCGATTTCAATCATGATGTTCGTATTGTCCTATACCGTGAATGTATTGGCCTTCGAATTGACCGGAAAGAGCTTGACGGGAATCTTCGGAATGCTGATCCTGCAGTTCTTCTTCTATGTTTCGGGCGTAGTGATTGAAGGATTAAGCGGTGTCTGGTACGGATATTTCAATCCGCTGATTGAGCGGTACCTGCCTGTGGATTCCTTGACTGAATCTCTGATGAGGATCAATGTTCCGGCTGTCTTCGCTTCCTTTGGCGCATGGTTCCGTAAAATGTTCTACGATCCGGATTCGTACTACGATGTGAACCGGCCGGCACGCATGGAAATCGTTGTGCCGGTATGTCTCTTATTGATTGCGGGATTGTACTTCCTGAGCCGTTATCTTCATCAAAAACGGGCCCTGGAACGCGCAGGCGAGGCAATGGCCTTCCCGGTATCCGAAAGACCAATCCAGATCATCCTGTCTGTATTCGGCGGCTTAATCGGTGCCATCTTCTTCGGGACAATCACTCTGCATACGCTCTGGTACTTCTTCGGAGCAATCTTCGGAACCGTTGTGATCCATGTGATTGTTGAAACGATTTATACGACCGATATCCGGAAGGCATTCAGTCATCCTCTAAGGTTGGGGATTGCTCTTGTCATTGTCTTAATCATCGCGATTCTGTTCAAATAGCCGTGTTCTTATGCACGGCTATTTATTTCGGCGAACAGTTATAGGAATTCAGCAGGGAATAGTGTACAATAACAGCAAGCAAAGGAGAACTGAATTATGATCTTAGGTGTAGGTATTGATAATGTGACCATCAGCGTCGTGGACCGTTTCCTCGGCAATCCGGAATATACAAAGGAAATCTTTACCGTCAAAGAACTGGAACTTTCCAAGAAGGCTTCGAATCAGCTGGACTTCCTGGCAGGACGCTTTGCGGCGAAAAACGCGGCTTGGAAAGCATTGAACCATGTTACAGGCAAGACCCTGGACAAGGAAAAGATTGAAATCCTCCGCAAGGAAGATGGCACTCCGTATGTATCCTTCAACGCGTATCTTAAAGGCGTGCTGGAAGGAACAGCGGTGAAGAGCTTCGTTGTCTCGATTACAACCGAAGGCGACTTAGCGACATCCATTGTCATTGCCCAAGACGAATAACTTTCGGGTTACACAAGAGTATGGACCTGATGTCCATACTTTTTTGTCGCTTTATGAAGCAGACTGCCGCGGAAAAACCGCATGAACAGACGAAAACTTCCTGTTTGGTAAGGTTTTGCGTCCTGATGTGCCGGTCGCCGCATCTTCATGAATGCGCAAACAATCAAACTCTATACTTACACGATAGTACTTGATAGAT
Organism: uncultured Erysipelotrichaceae bacterium; assembly: GCA_902773425.1. GTDB lineage: Bacteria > Bacillota_I > Bacilli_A > Erysipelotrichales > Erysipelotrichaceae > RUG11872. The sequence continues at coordinate 5,694 of CACYEP010000195.1, forward strand.
TCCGTTCCTTTCTATAGAATATAGGCGGAGGTATTTATATGCGCTCTTATTTTTCCATCGGAGAAGTTTCCGAAATTACCGGCTTAACCATCAATGCGTTACGCCACTACGACAAAATCGGATTGGTTACGCCGTCCGTCGTGAACGAGACAACCAATTACCGTTATTACAGCAAAGACCAGCTCTTCCTTTTTGAAATCATTCAATTCGGAAGAAAGCTTCATATTCCGTTAGAAGAACTCTCCGAAGTTCTCAACAGCAAAGACATGAATGTCTTCAAAAATTATCTGGATGAGATGAAACGCAAGATCTCCGCGGAAATGGAAGATCTCCGGCAGAATCTTTTGGACATTGACAGCATCCAGGAAGAAATTTCCACCGGGGAATATCTTTCCGGAATCCGCGATCTCTATCAGCGCAACATTACCGAGCGCGACGTGGTGACTGCGAAGGCTTTACCGGCAGACGTCAACAACCGCTTCATCAAACAGCGCGAGAATCTTGAACGGGAAATCCGCGAAAGCGCCTTAGTCACGACCTTCGATTCCGGATCCATCTACCGCATCATCAACCACAAGGTGGAACAGATTTCGATCTACCGCGGAGTTGTCCTGGACTTTGATACGGACTCTTCGGCGGTTACCCATATCCCGACCGGGAACTATTTATGTGCGACCTATTCCGAAAAGAACCGCGAACAGGTCTGGCAGAAATTCTTAAGCGCCATCATGAACCTCTCCATCAACGATCCGCTGATCATTGAGGAAGAGTTGCTGAATGACGTCTTCCATAACAACGAACGGGCATACGAGTTACAGGTCTACCTGTCTGAGGCAACCCCGGAATGAAAAAGCCGGAACTCTTAGCGCCGGCCGGAAATATGGAGGCCCTGCGGGCAGCCATTCAAAACGGCGCGGACGCGGTATATCTGGGAGGCAAGCAATTCGGTGCCAGAGCGTTCTCGGATAATTTTTCCGCGGAAGAACTGAAAGAAGCGTTAACCTACGCGCACTCCTACGGGGCGCGTATTTATGTCACCCTGAACACGGTCTTATCGCCGGATGAATTTGATGACGCATTGAACTTCGCGGCATTCTGCAGCCGGGAAGGCGTGGACGGGATCCTGATTCAGGACCTCGGACTGGCGGAAGAAATCAAGAACCGGTTTCCGGATCTTCCGTTACATTCCTCTACGCAGATGCACATCCATAATAAGGAAGGCCTGGAATTCTTACGGAGCGAAGGATTCACCCGTGCGGTGCTCGCAAGGGAAGTTTCCTTGGACGAAATCGACGGTATGTCGGAAGTTGACATCGAAAAAGAAGTCTTCATTAACGGGGCGTTATGTGTTTCCTGTTCGGGACAGTGCTATATGAGCATCGACAACGGTCCGCGATCCGGCAACAAGGGCACCTGCGCCGGTCCGTGCCGACTCCGTTATGAATTGATTGAAGATGAATCGAAAGTCGAATCGGACGGGGATTACCTGTTGAGTCCCAAAGACTTATATTCGGTCGAACAGATCCCGGATCTTATCAAACACGGCATTGATTCGTTTAAAATCGAAGGCCGCATGAAGCGTCCGGAGTTTGTCGCGTTTATCGTGTCCCAATACCGCAGGGCCATAGACGCGGCTTTCGACGGAAACACTTTCGTTCCGGATCAAAAGTCGGCGATGAAATTGTTCAACCGCGGCTTTACCAAAGGCCATTTATACAATGCACGCGGACATGAACTTATGAATCCGGTCCGTCCGAATCATATGGGTATTCCGCTGGGCACCGTGATTTCCGCCAAGCACAACCGTTTTATTTTATCTTTAGACGAAGACCTTCATAAAGGCGACGGTATCCGGATCCTTCAAAAAGAAGATGCCGGACTTGTGATTCAGCGCATGGAACAGAATAACCGTCCCATCGAAAGTGCGAAGGCCGGGACCAATGTCACGATCCCTTATCCGTATCCTGTCCGTGCCGGCTCGAAAGCCGTACTTACGACGGATGCGAATCTTCTGGATGAAATCCGCGCAACTTACGAAAAGAATACTCGGTTTGAAAAGGTTTCCCTGACCGTACATTCGATCACGGGCGAGCCTTTGACTCTTGTGGCGCAGTATAAGGATCATAAGTTTGAAGTTTGCGATGATGTGCTTATTGAAAAGGCGAAAAAGTCCGGAACTTCCGAAGATGTATTCCTCGATCAGTTATCACGCACGAAAGATACGCCGTATGTGTTTGACCCGGTGACTTTCGAATTATCGGAAGACGCGTTTGTCCCGGTATCCCGCATCAATAAACTGCGCCGCACTTTGATTGATCAGATCTTCCTCAAGATGACGGAAGTTCCCAAGCGGAGATTCTGTAACTACATTCCGGAGAAGACTTACGTTCGTGAGATTCCCGAAGTGATTATCGAAGTGTCGGATGAACGTCAGCTTGACATTGTGCGCCGGTTTGGGTACTTCGCGGTATCCGAAAGTTTACCGGATGCGCATGTCTACCCGAGATACTCGTATACGGAAGATCTGGTTTCCTCAGACTTTGCGGTCATCCATGAAATTGCGGAGATGAATGTGTCTGCGGAAAAGAAATACGCTTCCCAATACTTCAATGTGACCAACGCGCATGCCGCGCATTACCTGTTGAACCATGGTGTTGACGCGGTCGAATTATCCCGGGAGCTCACGGATGAAGAAATCGCAAAGATCGTGAAGGATTACCGTATGATGTATACATCGGAACCTTCCTTGGGATTGTTTGTCTATGGCAGACGGGAAGTGATGCTGACGAAGTACTGCGCTCCGAATATGTATCTCACCAAAAACGCGAAACCGAAGTGCGGACTATGCAAGAAACATTCCTATAAGCTCCGTTCGGCGACAAAAGATTATCCCATCCGGTTCGATGATCATTGTTTTATGCACATCATGGAATCGGTTCCGTATGACCGGATCCGCGACCTTGGTTATTTCCGCGATGCGGGCATCCGTTTCTTCCGTCTGCGGTTTACCGATGAATCGCCGGAAGATGTCCGGGACATCTTAACCCGTCTTTCCGGAGTTCTTCCGAAGGAGGCATTATGAAACAAGCGCTCTTACTGATTCCGAAGCTTTTGATCTGCTTCATCCTTCTGGCAGTCTTGGAGTTCAACAAAAACACCGTCTTAGGATGGGTTCTGGAAATTGCCGTATTCGCTGTGTACCTGTATCTTTCGTACAAGGTCTTTACCGGTCATAAATTTCTTGCGGGTGCCGGACTCTTTTTGGGATTCCTTGCGTTATCCGCGGCTGTGATTTTCATCAGCTGGCCTCCGGTTAAAAACGTGCCGGCTGTTTCGTACAAGAATCCCGTAAAGACCGAAGTAATTACGACGAAGCTCGGGGATGTCCGCGGTGTCTTCAATGAAGATCAGACTGTGGAAGTATTTACCGGAATTCCTTACGCGAAGCCTCCGGTCGGGGAACTGCGCTGGAAGGAACCGCAGGACGCCGAACCGTGGACCGGCATTCTTGAGGCGGACCATTTTGCGCCGATGGGGATGCAGCCGGTGAATCTTCCGATTTATGATTCCCTGGCACAGGTCATCGGTTATCACGACTACAAGATCTCTCTGGATGATAATTACCGGGCACCGGTCAGTGAGGACTCCCTCTATCTGAATATCTGGAAGCCGGCAGGCGATGTGAAAGATCTTCCGGTGCTGGTCTATATTCACGGAGGTTCCCTTCAGACAGGACAGCCATGGTATGCGGACTACAGCGGGGAAGGTCTCGCCAAACACGAGGGTATCATCGTTGTTAATATTGCCTACCGTCTCGGTGTCTTCGGATTCTACGCAGATGAAGAACTGGCAGCGGAATCACCGAATCACACCACCGGAAATTACGGATTGCTGGATATGATCAAAGGTCTCGAATGGGTGAGGGACAATATCGCTTACTTCGGAGGAGATCCGGGGAATGTGACTCTGGCCGGCGAATCCGCAGGAAGCGCCGCAGTTTCCGCGTTATGCACATCACCGCTCGCAAAGGGATTGTTCGAACGGGTGATCCTGGAAAGTTCCACGGTCGCCTCCAAAAACCCGCCTCATTCCTTCCGTTTGTTTGAGGAAGCCATCCAATCGGGAAACGAGCTAAAAGCCCGCTATAATGCGCAAAACGTCGACGATTTACGGAATATCCCCGCAGAGAAGCTGGCAAATGAAGCCTATACCCAACACCACATCACGGTAGACGGATATGTCCTGGAACGCACTCCGTATGAGTCCTACAAACTCGGACTGTACAACGAGAAGGCCATTCTTCACGGGTACAACTCCGATGAAGCCGGACCGTTCGTTCTGTTCTCCCAGGCAAACATGAAAAATTACGAATCCAAGATCCGTAATTATTTCGGAGATCTGTCCAATCAGGTATTGGAACTCTATCCTGCAGGCACGGATGAAGAAGCCTCGCGTTACTGGAGAGAAATCTACGGAGCTGTCTTCTTCAGTTATCCGCATTACTGCCTGAACCGCTTAGCCGCAGAAAACGGAATTCCGGTGTATGAGTATCTGTTCTCTAAAGAGAACGGAAGACTGGGGCCCTGGCACAGCGGGGAGGAGGTTTACCTCTATCACAATATTCCGTACGAAGAAACGGATCCTGAACTCGAGAACTCCAAAATCTATCATTACTCCGACGTATCCCTGTCAAAGAACATGGCGGCGTATGTTGCGTCCTATTGCGAAAACGGGAAGCCGCAGAAATTCGGTCTGCCGACCTGGGAAAACAATATCACGTCGGAGATTGTGATGGAGTTCGGAGAAAAAATAAAGCCGGTCAGGGAACCTTCCCTGCGGCTTTATGAAATCTTGGACCGTTTATACGGATGGGAATAATCAACCTTCCGGAACCAACTCACAGGAGGCATTCATGCCTTCTGTTTTCTTTAGGTCATTAAGTAAATCTTCGGCCCGGATCACGTATCCCGAATCATCTCCGCGGATGATGGACGGATCAAAGATACCGAGGTCTTCCGCGACCGGTTTGGCCGCTTCCCGGAAATCCGCCCGCATGGTTACCGTAACAGTCGTACCGACCGAGTTGATCTCATAGGTGATTCCTGTGACCGGTTCGTTGTAGAAGGGGGCCGTGCGGATAATTTCCTCGATGTAGGAATCAACGGTATATTCCGGATCGGAAGATGTGTCAAAGATGATTGTCTGCGATAACTCCGTAACGTTGGCTCCGTCGGAAAGAAAGGTCACCGTCCGGGTTTTCCCGGCAGGTTCCTTGGATGATAAACAGCTGTAGGTTTCGGTGTCTGAGGAACTGTGTGCGCATCCTGCCAGAAGCGCCGCCGTCATCAGTATGATCCATAGATATTTCTTCATGTTTTCAAAAAAAGACCGTTGCCGGCCTTATTCTCCGTTGTTTTGCGAAGGCAGGTGATAGATTGCTTCGCCTTCCTTGGTGATCAGATATTCACCGCGCGCGTAATTCTCCACGTAGTTCGGGTCCTGCAGCTTATCACGCTGGTTCACCAACTGTTCGCTTTCCGCCTTCAAAGACTCATATTCCTTTTTGGCTTCATTGATATCCACCAAAAGAGAATACGTGATGCGCGTTTCCTGGAATACATTGATCAAAAAGTATCCCGATATCAACAATAACACCAGGGATATGATCAGCGTAGCCATCGGACTGCGTTTGCGGCGGGTTGTATTTTGACTCATAATGTTTCTTTCCACTCCTCGTAAGATTCCTCCAGGACTTCGTACATCCCGGCGGCCTCGCTCTTCTTTTCCGAATCACTGACTTTCAAAATGCGTACTTTCATGCGGCGGTTACCGAAAAAGACTTCGATTTCGTCTCCGACATCCACGTCGGCGGAAGGTTTCGCGGTTTTCCCGTTCACTGAGACTCTTCCGTTCGAAGCCAGTTCATTCGCCACGGTTCTGCGTTTTAAGATCCGTGATACTTTTAAATACTTGTCCAATCTCATAATAGGTACATATGTATCATACAATAATCCTTCCGGAAAATCCATGAATCAGAGATTCCGGATCTTTTCGAGCGTCTCATTGGCTAACGCAAGCCAGTTATTCTTCTTGGGAAGCTGAAGGATGATGTTGCCGCGGGTGTACCGCATGCGCAGGTCCACCGAAATCTTGGACACGGTTTCGAACAGCTTGATACCGTCCACGTTGTCGCACCATTCCTTGTTGAAGACGATTTCGACTTCCGAAGGCTTCTCATTGACTTCCTTGACGTGCGTGTTCGCCGCCAGGATCTCCATACGGCGTTTTTCGAACAACAGTTTCACCGCGTCCGGGATCTTTCCGTAACGGTCCACGACTTCCTCTTCCAATTTCTTAAGCTGCGATTCCTTGGAAGCGTCGTCAATGCGCTGGTACAGATGAATCTTTTCGTAGTCCCTGCGCGCAAATTCCTTCGGAATATACCCGTCCACGCCGATCTTGGTGCGCGGAACGATTTCTTCCTTAACCGCAAGATCAGCGCCCTGTTTCTTCTTGATGGCGTCATGCAGCATATCCACGTACAGATCCATGCCTACCGTATTGATAAAGCCTGCCTGTTTGGCACCCAATAAATCTCCGGCACCGCGGATCGCAAGGTCACGCATCGCAATCTTATAGCCGCTTCCGAGCTGGGTGAAGTCCTTGATGGAGTCCAAGCGCTTTGCGGCTGTTTCGGATAACTGTTTCTTTGCGGGCACCATCAGATACGCGTACGCGATCCGGCTGGATCTTCCGACACGGCCTTTGATCTGATATAACTGCGATAATCCGAACAAGTCCGCATGGTCTACGATCATGGTGTTCGCGTTAGGAATATCGATTCCGTTTTCCACGATGGTCGTACAAACCAGAACGTTGTATTCGCCGTCTGTAAAGCGCATCATGACGTCTTCCATCTCTTCCCTGGACATTTTCCCATGGGCTACCGCAACCTTCGCCTCGGGCACCAAACGGCGTATTTTCTGTGCCTCCTCATAGATGCGCATGACATTGTTGAAGAGATAGTAGACCTGTCCGCCGCGTCCGAGTTCCCGTTCGATGACTTCACGGATAATATTCGAATTCTTTTCGAGCACGTAGGTCTGTACGGGCATACGGTCGCTGGGCGGTGTATTCAGCTGGCTTAACGAGCGTACGCCGATCAAGCTCATCTGTAAGGTGCGCGGAATCGGAGTCGCGCTTAAGGATAAGACATCGACGCTTTCCTTGAGCTGTTTGATCTTTTCTTTGGCTTCTACGCCGAATCTCTGTTCCTCATCTACGACAAGAAGACCGAGATCCTTGAACCGGACATCCGCCGACAATAATCTGTGCGTACCGACCAGGATATCGATTTTTCCTTCTCTTAAACGTTCCAGGATTTTCTTTTGTTCAGATGGTTCTACAAAGCGATTGATGACCGCAACTTCCACCGGATAGTCCTTAAAACGCTTCATAAACGTGTGATAGTGCTGGCGCGATAAAATGGTCGTCGGACATAATACCGCCGTCTGTTTGCCGTCTATGGCCGCCTTAAAAGCCGCGCGCATCGCGACTTCGGTTTTCCCGAAACCTACATCCCCGCAGATCAGCCGGTCCATCGGTTTGGAAGATTCCATATCTTCCTTTACGTCACGGACTGCCTTGGCCTGGTCACTGGTTAAATCAAACTCGAAATCATCTTCGAATTCTTCCTGCATGGAAGTATCTTTGGAGAAGGCGAAACCGATGTTCTGTTCACGCGCCGTATATAGGCGCAATAACTGTTCGGCAATCTCTTCCACATTTTCCTGAAGTTTTTTCTTGGTGTTTTTCCATTCGTTGGTTCCTAGTTTCGAAAGACGCGGAACC
>CACYEP010000196.1 GCA_902773425.1 uncultured Erysipelotrichaceae bacterium
GAACTGGAAGAGAAAGTGAAATCCAGGGAAGACGAAATCATGGCGAACGCGATGAAGGCGTCGGATGATTTGGAACGTTTGAAAAAAATGAGCGACAAGCGCAACGAGATTCTTTCCCAGCAATTGGATCAGATCAATTCGATGACGACCCTGTTTGCGCCGGGAAGCGCGGAAGTCGATTTATCCCGCCTGCAGAGTGAAATCAAGAAAGATTTCGGCGTGGACATCAATGTCAATGAGGCCGGAGCGGTTGCGCCTAAAGCAATCGTTACCATGAAGAATTTCGAAGGTGTGAAGGATGAACTGAATGTCGCGGTATGCGGACAAACCGATATGGTCGGCAGTCTGACGGTGGCGTTCAAGCGCCCGTATGTTTTGAAGAATAAAGGCGATAAGATCCTGAATACGATTTTATTGATGGGACCGAAAGGCACCGGGAAAACCTTTGCGTTAAACAATATCGCGAAGATCTTGTCCCGCAGGGAAGTCTTGGAAAGCGAAGATGTTGCGGTCGTTGATTTGGCGAAATATGCGACGGCGGAAGATGAAAAACTGTTCCTGCAGGATGTTTATTCGGCGATTCAGGCAAAGGGCCAGATCATTGAATTCATCAATGCGGATACATGTTTCACGGCATTTTTGACCTATGTTCAGGACTTCTTCATCAACGGAAAGATGGACCTGAAGAAACGTTATTTCCTGAACCAGGGACAGCTGGTGGAATCCGGGAATTCGTTGCTGTCGAGCGCAGTCAATGCGATTGAAGCAAACAATCATTTCCTGGTGTTCGAGACAAATCTTTCCCGCAGCAAGCTCATTGACCTGATGGGGGCACAGTTTATCAATTCGTTCGCGGATATTGTAACCACAAAGAATTTCGATGAGGATGCCGTTACCAAGATCATCAGCCGCGAAAGCGCGAATTTCGTGCAGGAATGCGCGGAGAAATTCGGCATTGTTGCGGAAATCGGGGAAGGAGTATTTGACTTCGCAAGAGATCATTATGACAAGAAGACCGGTGCGTACGGCATCAAGAATGTCATGAAGAATCTCTTTGACGCGCTGACTCAGCATCAATTATTGTCAGACACCGAAGTAAAATCCGTCAAAGTCATCGCAAGAGACGGCAAACTTTACTTCCTGGAAGGTGAAAAGGAAACGGATGTCGCGGAACTGATCAAGAAGGAAGATCCGGTGGATATTGAGTCCATCAAGAAAGAGCTTGACGATATCGTCGGTTTGACAAGAGTCAAGGAATACGTATTGGCGTTAAAGGACAACTACGATGTCCAGCAGATGCGTGAGAAACAGGGCCTCAAGAATGTCGGCGTATCCAGACATATGATCTTTACGGGCAATCCGGGAACCGGTAAAACCACCATTGCGCGTATTATCTCGAGATATCTGCGTGCCTTGGGTGTATTAAGCGGAGGCCAGCTGGTCGAAGTTACAAGAGCGGACCTGGTAGGTCAATATGTAGGCCATACGGCACCGTTAACGATGAAGGTGCTGCGCAGCGCCATCGGCGGCGTATTATTCATCGATGAAGCATACTCGTTATACAGAGGCAAGGACGACGTGTTCGGATTGGAATGCATCGACACCTTGGTCAAGGGAATTGAAGACTACAGAGACGATTTAATTGTTATTCTGGCGGGTTATGAAAAAGAAATGGAAGTCTTCTTAACCGCGAATACCGGTCTGAAGTCCCGTTTCCCGAATATCATCAACTTCCCGGATTACACACCGGAAGAATTGGTGGCGATTGCGCATTCGGTAGCGAAGTCCAAAGACTATATTATTTTACCGGAATGCGATGAACCGTTATTGGCATACTTTACGGCGATGCAGGATGATCTGCTGCATGTGTCCGGTAACGGCCGTACGGTCCGCAACAAAGTGGAAGAAGCGATTTTGCGTCAGTCCCGCAGGACATTAAAAGATCCGGATGCGGTATTGAACGAATTAACCAAGGAAGATTTCAATTTGAGTGATACTTCCTTCGTAGAATAACGCAAGAATCGTGTATAATTAAATTTAGCAAGAGGAAAAGAGGTATCCTGAAATGAGCGAAGATAATAAGATCGTATTAACACTTCATGATGAAGAGACCGAAGCGAAAGCCGGATTGGCGCAGGCCGGATTAAACGCGGATGCAGCGGCTTTAGCGGCGGAAGAAGAACGCAAGAAAGCTGAAGCGGCAGCTGCGGCAAAGACTCCGGTATTTGTGGATGATTCCGTACTGACCGACGAAGAAAGAAAACAGGTGGAAGATTTTGCGAAGACCATTGACCTTCATGAAACCAACACCATACTGCAGTACGGTGCAGGTGCGCAGAAGAAAATCTCGGATTTCTCCGACGCAACCTTAAACAATGTCCGCACGAAAGATTTAGGTGAAGCGGGAAACTTATTATCCAACCTGGTCGTCGAATTAAAAGGCTTTGACACCGAGAAGGAAAAAGGATTATTAGGATTATTCAAGAAAGCCGGCAATTCCGTTCAGTCCATGAAGGCGAAATATGACAAGGCGGAAGTCAATGTTGAAAAGATCGCGGACGCGCTCGAAAATCAGCAAATCGTCTTAATGAAGGACATCGCGTTATTAGACCAGATGTACGAAAAGAACCTGGTCAACTACAAGGAACTCACGATGTACATTTTAGCCGGTCAGAAGAAACTCAAACAGGCACGCGAAGTTGAACTTCCGGAACTCATGGACAAAGCGAAGAAGTCCGGTTTGGCGGAAGATGCGCAGGCGGCGAATGACTACGAACAGCTGATCAACCGTTTCGAAAAGAAACTGTATGACCTGGAATTAACCAGAAACGTTGCGCTGCAGATGGGACCGCAGATCCGTTTGGTCCAGAACAATGATACATTGATGACGGAAAAGATCCAGTCCACCTTGGTAAATACGATTCCGTTATGGAAGAGCCAGATGGTTCTCGCGTTAGGCATTAACCACTCCAAAGAGGCTGTTGAAGCCCAGCAGGCAGTTTCCGAAGTTACCAACCAGCTGCTCAAGAAGAATGCGGAAACATTGAAGCAGGAAACCATCGCAACAGCGAAGGAATCCGAACGCGGCTTAGTAGATATCGAAACTCTCCAGCAGACCAACCGTGCCCTTATTTCGACCTTGGAAGAAGTTGTCAAGATCCAGGACGAAGGCAGAGCGAAACGCGCGGCTGCGGAACATGAACTTGCGAAGATCGAAGGAGAACTCAAAGCGAAACTTCTGGAAATCAACCGCGAAGTTCCGGACAAGAAATAACTTAACCGAAATCGGCAGTATGAACCGGAGGAGATTCTCTTCCGGTTTTTTGATGATTGCGAATAAATTGGTTTGCTTGCAAATGTCATACAATTGCATTACAATTACATTGAAATGTGAGAAAGGTGATATATTATGTCAACAAAGACTGCAACTGTCAGTATGCGAATCGACGCATCTTTAAAAGAAGACGCGGAGGCTCTGTTCCGTGCTTTAGGCATGACTCTTCCTCAGGCAATTAATATGTTTATTTCCCAGTCACTTCTGGTAGGGGGCCTTCCTTTTGAATCCAGATTGCCGCAATATAACCGTGATACTATTGAAGCTATGAAGGAGGCAAAACTGATTGCCTCCGGTGAACTTCCTTCAAAGACCTACCGTTCAGCGGATGAATTATTTGCGGATCTTGATTCTGAGCTATGATCTTAAAAATAACTTCGATGTTTAAAAAAGACTATGAGCGCTGTAAGAAGCGCGGCCTTGATTTATCGCTTCTTCAGGAAGTGATCCGCATGCTGGAGAAGGATATTGTATTAGATGCTAAGTATCGTGACCATGCACTTACCGGACAGTATAAAGGCTTTCGTGAATGCCATATTCAGCCGGATTGGCTTTTGATTTATTCAAAAGATGAGAAAATGCTGATTCTGACTGCAGTGCGCACAGGTACGCACAGCGATCTTCTTAAACTCTAATCTTTGTACATAGAATCCTGCAGTTTTTCTGTTATAGAATTCACGGCCTGTGTGGTCACCATCTTTTGCTTTTCCCTCAAATAGGTTTACAATAGAACTATCAGTTAAAGGAGTTGAATATTATGCCAAGTATGCTGACACATCGTGTATTGGGAGATGATGTTTTAAAGAAACTGGATCCTTCCATGACGGTCATGCAGTCAATCGATCAGGGGTTCGAATTATACTCCATCGGAACTTCGGGTCCTGACATTTTCTTTTTCTACAAATCTTTCCCGTGGTCGGATTCGAAGAAGGCCGCCAGGGTTTCCAAATACGGAAGTTTAATGCATCAGCTGTATACCAAGGATATGTTCCGCGTAATCGTGAAGCGCTGCAATCTTTCCAAGGATCCCTTACAGATTTCGTATGTTTCAGGCTTGATGCTGCATTGGGCATTGGATCACATTGCGCATCCGTATGTCTATAACCGTACGGGACACGGAAAGGAAGCGGACAATACGCACCGAGCTTTTGAATCCCAGCTGGACCGCGGCGTGATTGACTGGAAGGGCATTGATATTACGAAGTTTAAACCGCAGGATGTAGTATCCTATCTTCCGGATACCTGGTATCCGATCTGGCAGATCTACAGCGAAGTGCTGGAAAAGGTCTGGGGATTACAGTTAAAGCCGGAAGAGATGGAACAGTCGGTCCGGGATTTCCGCAAGATGGAAGAGATCCTGTTCGATCCGAGCGGAAAGAAAATCAAGATGTATTCAAGACTGGAAGGCCTGATGGGAATCAAGGGTCTTGCGACATCTATGGTCATTCCGCTAAAGATGGATCCGGCATGGAATGTAATGAATGAAGATCATGATCTCTGGCGTCATCCGTCGACCGGGGAAGAACACCACGAATCCTTCCGGGAATTGTTTGATCAGGCTAGGGCGTCGGGAGAGGAATTACTGACCGCGTTTAACGAATACCTGGAAAACGATTTGCCGGAGGAACATGTGCTGGATGTGATCACCGGAAACTTCCACACGGGATTGCCGGTGCCGGATGATATGAAATACTTTAACTTAGTGCCGACCAAGATGCCGGAACACTTGTTCGATAAATAGAAAGAGGTAGTATTATGGAAACAGTTTGGAAGAAATATAGCGACAAAGACCTGAAGAAGGTCTTTGATTTTGCGGAGGGTTACAAGGAATTTATCTCCGTCAACAAAACCGAGCGCGAATGCACGGAATACGCGGTAAAAACCGCCAAAGAACACGGATATGTCGATTTAAACGAATTCGAAAAATCCGGAAAGAAGCTGAAGGCCGGTGACAAAGTTTATGTGACCAACCGCGGAAAGAACTTCGCGGCATTCCTGATCGGGGAAAAGCCGTTATCCGAAGGTATCCGTCTTTTGGGAGCGCACATTGATTCGCCGCGCTTAGACTTGAAACAGCACCCGGTCTACGAAGACACCGATATGGCCTTCGGTAAGACACACTATTACGGCGGAATCAAGAAGTACCAGTGGGTGACCTTACCGATGGCGCTTCACGGCGTAGTGTGCCTCAAGGACGGATCCAAAGTCAAAGTAGTCATCGGAGAAGATCCGTCCGACCCGGTGGTGGGTATTACGGATTTGTTGATCCACTTGGCCAAGGATCAGTTGGCGAAAACGAGCCGTGAAGCCTTAGAAGGCGAACAGCTGAATATTACGCTGGGATCGATTCCGTTAACTTCAAACGATGAAAAAGAAACCGAACTTGTGAAGAAGAATGTCTTGAAGTTCTTCAAGGACAAGTACGGGTTTGAAGAAGAGGACTTCATGAGCGCGGAATTTGAAGTCGTACCGGCAGGTCCGGCTAGAGACTACGGCTTAGACAGGTCGATGGTCATGGGTTATGGCCAGGACGACAGAGTTTGCGCGTATACATCGTTAATGTCCTTGATGGATCTGGAAAAGACGGACCGCACAGCCGCCGTTTTGTTGGTCGATAAGGAAGAAGTGGGTTCGATCGGGGCTACGGGCATGCAGTCCAGATTCTTTGACGGAATCCTGGTAGAACTTATGACGCTGGAAGGGAACTACAGTGAGTTTGCGATGCGCAAGCTGTACGGAAATTCCGATATGTTATCCAATGATGTCAGTGCCGGCTATGATCCGAATTTCCCGCAGGTGATGGAAAAGAACAATTCAGCGTATCTCGGCATGGGCATGACCATGAACAAGTATGTCGGATCGGGCGGAAAGGGAGGCTCCAACGATGCCAATCCGGAATATATCGCCCGCATCCGTCATATCCTGGAAGACGAAGGGATTGCCTACCAGACGGCCGAACTCGGAAGAGTGGACGCAGGCGGAGGCGGAACCATTGCCTACATCTTAGCGAACTACAACATGAACGTTGTGGACTGCGGCGTAGCAGTTTTGAGCATGCATTCTCCATGGGAAGTAACCTCTAAAGCCGATATTTATGAAGCCTACAAGGCATATCACGCATTCTTAAAGAACATTTAATATGAAACGCGTTACCGAAGTGCTTGAAATTCCTTCTTATAACACAAAGATCCGTGTGGTAGATCACATGGCTCTTTTGGTCGCGGAAAACGGGAACGGGAAAACAGCGCTTTTGAATGAAATTGCCCACGGAACGTACAAGTATTCTTCTCAGATTGATGCGGTATATCATATCGGATTTGAGAAAAATTGTTCTTCCGCGAAAGAATTATTGATCAAAGCACGCATACGCACCGGAGATGAGCTTTTCAACTATATCAAACCGTATACGCCGGAACCGGTGTTAAGGATGCTGGAATCCAGAATTCAATATGAGAAGCTGACATCGGGAGTCGTCGATGACGGTTTTGCCTGGAGAAGATTGGTACTGATTGCTCTTTTACGCGCATGGAAACATGAACGCTACATGCTGCTGATCGATGAACCGGAACTCATGACACATCCTTTGATGCGCGCTGAAATGGCGGCCATGCTGAAACAAATCCGTTCGGAAGGAAACCCGGTCATCATTGCGACCAACCTGGACAATATTGTGGAAGACCTTGTGTCCAGCCCCGAACAGATCGTAAGGCTGGAAACAGTTGATCAAAAGGTCAGAATCAATCAAATCGATCTTGATTCCCTGGAACAAAAAGTGAAGGATTTCTATCACAGCGA
>CACYEP010000197.1 GCA_902773425.1 uncultured Erysipelotrichaceae bacterium
GCGGATGTAGTTCAGTGGTAGAACTTCAGCCTTCCAAGCTGACTATGCGAGTTCGATTCTCGTCATCCGCTCCAGTTGTCATTCACACATCGTCAGATGTGTTTTTTTATTCTTTCCGGGATGTAACAGGTATAATGGTGTCATGAGTTTAGAGAGTGATTTATTTGTAAAACTGAAACCGGATTACGAAAAACTGCGCTCTTTCGGATTTGAAGAGAAGGACGGTGTTTTCACGTATAAACGGGTCACGATGAACGGAGCGTTTGAGTGCGTCGTGCGGGTAAAGCGGGACGGAACGGTATCCGGCGATATGATAGATACCGAGACGGAAGAAGAATACCTTCCGCTGCATCTTCGCATAGCGGACAATACTTTCGCGAACCTTGTGCGCTCGGCCTATCTGGAAGTGCTGGAAGAGATTGCCGCAAAGTGCTTCGTACAAACCGATTTCCTTTATGCGCAGACCGAACGGATTGCGGCTTTTATCAAAGAAGAGTTCGGCGAAGAACCGGATCATCCGTTTGAGGACTTCGAGGGGATTGTGTTCCGCAATAAACAAAGCCGGAAATGGTATTCGCTGGTTGCGTCGGTGCAAAAAGGGAAACTGGATAAAACCGATGATAAAACCCTGACCGAGGTGATGAATCTGAAAGTTCCTCCCGAATATATGGAAGAACTTTTGAAGATGAAAGGAATTTATCCTGCGTACCATATGAACAAGAAGTCCTGGATCACCGTGGAGATGAATGACAGCGTTGCCGATCCGGTGATTGAACATTTGGTCGAACGTTCGCGCATGTTTACGGTAAAAGAAAAATCCGGAACGCATGACTGGCTGGTTCCCGCGAATCCGAAAATCTATGATGTCATCGGGAATATGACGAAATATAAGGTCTTGGAGTGGCCGGCGAAGCGGGGCATGAGTATCGGGGAAACGGTATATATTTACTATTCGGCGCCGTATTCTGCCATCGTAATGAAATGTACCGTGGTAAGCTCCGGGATGCCGGAAATAACCACCACGCTGAAATTTGAAAAACTGTACGATCCGAAGAAATATCCGCTCAGCGAATTAAAGGCACACGGATTAAAGACCGTGCGTTTCGCGGTCCGTATTCCGGCATCATTGAAGGAGTATCTGGAAGAAAAAGAAGGTAAGATGTAGACGGGATACGCACGAATCGGAAAAACCGATGTCATACGTGGAAAAAGTCACGGAAAAAAGGTTCAATCTCTTTTAGAAAAGTGATAGGATATTGACTACAAAGGTGAAGAAAACGATATGTTCAGACTGTTGACGAAATATACAAAAGACGGATGGTGGGCTGCGCTTCTCGGCCCGCTTTTTGTTGTCATAGAAGTCATATTTGAAGCGGCGATACCCGCAATTATGGCGCAGATCATCGATGTCGGAATCAATGAGCGCGGCGGAGATCTGGCGTTTATCGAAAAGATGGGCTTGATCATGGTGGCACTGGCAATCGGGGCTGCGCTGACCGGAATTGCGGCGGGTATCTTCTCGACTATCTCTTCGGCAAGATTTGTCCGCAATATACGCAACGCGATGTTTGAAAACATCCAGACTTATGATTTTGCGAACATCGAGCGCTTCCCGGTATCCACGATCGTTATGCGTTTAACGACGGATATGCGTATGATGCGTATGGCATATGTGGCAATTGTGCGCATGCTGGTAAGGGCGCCGATCAACCTGGTAGTCAGCGCATATATGGTATATCGGATGAATAACCGGCTGGCTCTTGTGTTTGCCGTGGCGATTCCGGTGCTTGCGACCGGGCTGTACCTCATCTTAACCAAGGCGCATCCGCGGTTTGTGGTGATGATGGACAAGTACGATGCCATGAACAATACCCTGAAAGAAAATATCGAATCAATCCGGGTCGTGAAGACATTTGTCCGGGAAGATTATGAAGAAGAAAAGTTCGGCGTGAAGTCGAAGGGAGTATTGGCTGCGCAGAGATTCGCGGAAGGCTTGGTCATCTTATCCCAGCC
>CACYEP010000198.1 GCA_902773425.1 uncultured Erysipelotrichaceae bacterium
AATTCATACGGAGCTTCCCATCTTCCCATCTTGTTCATCCAGCCCGGTCCTACGAACATCATGTTGTAGGCATAACCGTTGTTGAATTTTTCAAGATAACGGTACTGGTCGATTAGGTTGTAAAGATACGGCATTTCCCAGGTCTTGGAATCATAGATCATACCGCGCAGAACATTCTGCGGATGCGTTCCGAAGTTGGAGCCGTTGCCGTCATAACACGCCAATAAGTCGCGGGAAAGATGCGGGATTGCGACGATTCCGCTGTCTTCTTCCTTATTCGCAGCAGGCGCATGGGTATTCTGTTTGCTCGGGATCCATGGCGCCCACGGACCTCCGTCCATCAAGGTATACCAGGAATTGTTGCAGGTATGATAAGCCTTCGGGCCCTCTTCCCAACAAGTCGCTACCGCACATTTGACCGACGGATAGGTTTCCTTGATGTAATTGATCAAGGCCGCGTCCAGATAATACGAACCGGTAGACTCCGGATAGAATCCGAAACAGTCATGGAACTTTTCAAACACATCGTTCACGATGGCCTTTTTGTCTTCCATCGAGAACATCCAGATACAGAAATCTTTGGTCTTGTACTTTTCACGGAACTGTTCGCACGGAAGCCCCAACAGAGTCAATCCGATTTCGTCTCCGTATTTTTCATGATGTTCTTTCGCTAACGCAACCGCTTCTTCATTGAACAAGCTGGCATACGTCATCTGAATTGTCGTTTTTAACCCATTCTTATGGGCGCATTCCTGTTGGATCTTGAAGATATCCAGGCTTTCCGTCAGAAGTCCTTCTCTTCCGAGATCCTCTTCTTTTCCATGGCCCGTAACTTTTTCCGCATATTCCGGAACCATCTCCGGGCGATGGATCAAATTCAACACAAACTCACTCATAAATCTCCTTACCGGGGTAACCGGTCATAAAGCGCCGTCCACTTTCCGATCTTGTTGGATAAGCGCTTGTTGATATCTTTTTTCGAACATCTCCAGGTCCAGTTTCCTCCGAGCACAGAAGGCGTATTGATACGCGCATCCCATCCCAAGCCTAAGAAGTCCTGGAACTGCACCATGGCGGTGTCTTCCACGCCCATATAGGCGCAGCGGATCATGCCCCAGTTGAGTCCTTCCGAAGGATCCAGGTGGAGATATTCCTTCGCGCGGTCCGTACAGCGTTTTTCCCCGTACTTGAACCAGCCCATGATCGGCTCGTTGTCATGCGTGCCGACATACACGACGCAGTTTTTCACGAAGTTGTGCGGAAGATATTCGGAACCCGGGTTTTCCGGGTAGAACGCAAACTGAAGATTCTTCATGCCTGCGTACCCGCACTTGCGCAACAAATCATACACATCCTCGGTCAAAAAGCCAAGGTCTTCCGCGATGATTTCACGTTTTCCGAGCGCTTTTTCGATAGCTTCAAAAAGCGCATAGCCCGGTCCGGTCTTCCATTTTCCGTTTCTGGCTGTCTTTTCCGTTGCCGGAATCGCGTAGTATCCCGCAAATCCGCGGAAATGATCTAAGCGCAATACATCGTAAAAACGGAACTGCTGAGCCACGCGCCGGATCCACCACGCATATCCGTCTTTCTTCATTGCATCCCAATCGTATAACGGATTCCCCCATCTCTGGCCGTCTTCCGCGAAACCGTCCGGAGGGCATCCCGCGATCTCCGTCGGATGAAGATTTTTGTCCAGCTGGAACTGATCCGGGTCCGCCCAGACTTCCACGCTGTCTTCCGCTACATAAATCGGAATATCCCCGATGATCTTCACATGATGCGAATGCGCATATTCCCGTAATTTCTTCCATTGACGGAAGAACAAATACTGTAACGCTTCCCAATAGGCAATCTCTTCGGCATGATCTCTGCGGATCTGTTCAAGTGCCTCGGGATCACGACGGTGAAGTTTTTTAGGCCATTCTCCGACCGGCTTTCCGCCTTCAAGATTCTTGATTGTCATGAATAAAGCATAATCTTCCAGCCAGCCTTTTTCATTTTCAATGAATTCTTCATAATCATCCGGAAGGTCTTCGAATAAGCGTTTTACTGCCTTGCGGAGAACTTCAAACCGGCGGTAATAAATAAGTCCGTAGTCAACACGGAGCGGATCGTCTCCCCAAGATCCCTTCCGGTATTCCGAAGGCTTCAGCAGCCCGTCCCTGCGCAATTCATCCAAATCAATCAGATACGGATTCCCTGCGAACGAAGAAAAGGACTGGTACGGGGAATCCCCGTAACTGGTCGGACCAAGCGGCAAAATCTGCCAGTAGGTCTGTTTCGCATTCTCCAGAAAATCAATAAATCTGCGTGCTTCTTTTCCCATGGTGCCGATACCGTAGTCAGACGGCAAAGAAGTAATCGGCATAACAATTCCGGCTCCGCGTTTCATAATGTTCTCCCCTTTAGCTTAATGAAGTTTTTCGTTTAATGTTCTGTATGCGGTCTCAATTCCTTCCGCAAAGGACGGATGCGGATGCACCGCTTCCAATAGCTGTTCCGGTGTCTTTTCATCGATCATGGCATAGACAAGTTCCATGATCATATCGGTCGCTCTCTCGCACATCAGAGACGCGCCGAGAAGTTTTCCGGTGTTTTTATCCGCGACCAGTTTCACAAATCCTCTTTCGCCTTCCGCGATTTTGGTTCTGGCATTCGCATGCATCAGTCCCTTGCCGGTTACTACCTCGTAACCCTTCTCCTTGGCTTCCTTTTCGCTCAAGCCCGCGGACGCGATTTCAGGCGAGGTATAAACACAGGCCGGAATATACGCAAGATTCCGTAACGCCGGTTTCCCGTTCATGACACGGACGGCGTTTTCGCCCATCGCGGATGCCGTATGCGCCAATTGCGGGTATCCGGATACTGCGTCGCCGATCGCGTAAATTCCATCTGCGGAAGTCATATAATTTTCATCAATGCGCAGTCTTCCGCGTTCGGTTTCCGGCATATCTTTTTCAAAGAGATCCCGGATATTCGCCTTTCTTCCGGTGCATACCAATACCAATCCGCCGGATACCGAACCGTCTTTCCCTTTCTCGGAATACGATACAGAAAGCCCCGCGGCCTCTTTTTCAATTTTCTTTACGAACGCGGACGTATGAATCTCAATTCCGCGTTTTTTATAAATCAACGCAAGATTCCGCGCGATTTCGCTGTCCATGTTCGGAAGCAATTGATCCATAGCTTCGAGAATCACCACTTTCGTACCGAGTTCTGCGTAAATCCCCGCGATTTCCGATCCGATGACGCCGCCTCCGATCACAATCAGGCGGTCCGTTTCCGGCAATTTTTCCAAGATATCATCCGACGTGATGACACCTTCGTTATCGATTCCTTCAATCGGAGGAAGCGCCGGCAAACTCCCCGAGGCAATCAGGATCTTCCCTGTTTCGTAGATTTCTCCGTTCACGCGCACATGGGACACGTCAATCACGGTCGCCTTTCCGTTTATGTAATCAATCTTTTTGGCGCGGAAGGAATCTTCGAGACCTTTGCGAAGAGAAGAAACCACGTCCTCCTTGCGTTTCAGCATTCCCTCCCTTGATACGGACGGATTCATGTTTTCCAAGCCGAAAAGTTCCGCGTGACGCATTTCCCGCAGAAGATCCGCGGTATGGATCCATGTTTTGGTCGGAATGCATCCCCGGTTCAAACAGGTTCCTCCGGCCTCCCGCTCTTCAATCAATGCCGTCTTCATACCGTATTCCGCCGCGGTATATGCTGCATGGTATCCGCCCGGTCCGGCGCCGATAATCATCAGATCATAGTTCATAGTATTGTCTCCTTATCCGCGATCCATGCGCAAAGATCTTCCTTTGCGTCAAAATCCGCGGTATTCCGGATCGCCGTCAGCACGGCATCCTTGTTCAGCGGAATTCCGCTGAGATTCCGTTCTAATTCTTCAACCCATCCGGTTTCCATCGCATCCGAATCAATGCGTACGTTTTCCATTGAGCAGTTTTTCGCTGTGTAAGAGATACGCACCGATCCCCACGGGAAACGTTTGCGGATGCTGCAGTCTTCTGTTCCGAAATTTCCCATGATCCATGAAGGATCCGAGAATTTCTTTTCCGCGAGGGCGGTTTCTTCATCATAATCATCGTTTACGGTTTCCGGCACCAGGCCGTATTCTTTTGCGAATGCTTCCTCCAGGTACTCCTCCAGCAAAGATACCGTCAGTTTGGGATTTGCCTCCGTTAAATTCATGACTCTGGAACGCACCGAATCCACCCCCTTGAGACGGAGTTTTTCCGGATCGGGTTTCAAATAATGCGGCATCCTTGTCAATTCGGTATTTACCAACAATGTCCCATGATGATAGGAATACCCTTTGTGATGATAGTAGGCATTCCCGGAGAACTTTCTTCCGCAGAACAGAAGATCGTTGCGTCCCGAAAACTCTGAGAAGATCCCCGCGGATTCCAAGGCTTTCTGAATCACCCCGGTCTGACGTTTTTCATCATAAATTGAATCATGCGCCAAAAAGGTAAAACAAAGATTCCCCAGGTCATGGTAAACTGCCCCGCCTCCGGACATGCGGCGCACCAAATGCACGCCGTCCTTACTAAGCGCGTCCAAATCGCATTCCTTGAAAGGGTTCTGGTTTCTTCCGATGACCACCGTCGGTTCGTTTTGCCACAGATAGAGAATCAATTCGTCATCCGAAAGATGCTGAAACAGGACGCTTTCAAGCGCAAGATTGCGTCGGGGATCATTCCCCGACGCCTTCTTGATACGTAAATATTTAGGATTCAAAGTCATATTTGACTTTCGGATGGCGCGCAGCCGCGACTTCATCCGGTCTTCCGATGTAGGTGTACGGATGATGCGGAGCGCCGTGCAGGTAATCCGGATTTTCATATGCCAGACGGTGAATCTCCAGATACGCCTTCGCCGCCTGATCCAGTGTTTCCTTGGACTCCGTTTCTGTCGGTTCAATCATCAGTGCCTCATGGACATTGATTGGGAAATACATGGTTGGCGGGTGCATCTTATATTCCTGCAGGGTCTTCGCGACATCCAATGCGCTGACACCGGTTTCCTTCTTCAGATCTTCCAGGGTCAAAACGAATTCGTGCATGCAGGTACCCTTATGGAATACCGTATAGGTTCCTTCCAACAAGCTCTTGATGTAGTTCGCGTTTAATACCGCGTTCTTTGCGACTTCCGGAACACCTTCCTTACCCAGGGTGACCACATAGGTAAGCGCCTTGATCATGACTAAGAAGTTTCCGTGGAACGAACGTACTTTTCCGATGGATTCCGGTTTTTCTTCCGTATAGTGATATCCGGTCTCATCCTTGATGACTCTTCTTCCCGGCAGATAGTCCGCCAAGAAGGACTTGCAGCCGACCGGACCCGAACCCGGTCCTCCGCCTCCGTGCGGAGTCGAGAAGGATTTATGCAGGTTCAGATGGATGCAGTCAAATCCCATGTCTCCCGGACGCGCAATGCCCATGACCGGGTTCAGGTTGGCCCCGTCATAGTAGCAAAGTCCTCCCGCTTCATGAACGATGCGGGTAATTCCGAGGATATTCTTATCAAAGATTCCGAGGGTATTCGGATTCGTCAGCATCAATCCGGCCGTATGTTCGCCGCATACTTCTGCCAATTTTTCGAGATCTACGCATCCGTCTTCCGCCGACGGGATATTGATGACCTTGAAGCCGCACATGGAAGAGCTCGCGGGGTTGGTTCCGTGCGCAGTATCCGGGAC
>CACYEP010000199.1 GCA_902773425.1 uncultured Erysipelotrichaceae bacterium
CTGAAACATACCGCTGCCGCGTACGCATCCGATGCGGAAGCGGCGCGGATGGCACGGTACGCACCTTCCCCGTGTCCGGCGATCACAATTTTGTTTTCATCGATCTTTGAAGAATATTCCCGTGCCAGACGCAAGGATTCTTCCTCTGCCTTTATCGCATCTGTATAGTTATTTCCGATTACGGCATACCCATAGCCCGCGATATGGCGGAAAAGCGGAGAATAGTGTTCGGCTTTCGCGCCGGTACCGTTTAAAAAGATGATACAGGGGACCTTGGAAGAAGAGACCGGCAGCCAGATTTCCAAAGAATCCTTATCCTCGGAGGATACTTCGTAAGGACCTTTGGGGACATATTTTGATTCTGTTTCCCCGTAAGTTATCTGCCGCTCTTCAAAATTCGAAGGCACCAATGTTCCCTTCGAGGTGTTTTGAATCAATAGGCCGATAATTCCGCCGAACAGCAGCACGATTCCCAATATTCCGGCGATGAACACCTTACCTTTCTTCTTCATGATTTCCTTTCACGATGCGCATCTGGAAGGCGGTGTCCCCGTTTTCCTTGGTAACGGTAAACCGCATTTCCTTTTCGTCTTCTTCTCGGTATACCGATAAGATTTCCTTTTCAAAACATTGCGCGCGGTACACAGCTTCCGCTTCTTCGATCTGCAGAGCATTCCATTCAGCAGAAGAAAAAAGCCGCGCAATCATACGCACATACGCCACGTTATTCATATGCCCGCCCAAATCGATATCCACCGAAGATACGGTATATGTCCCGATCCGGTTTTCCGGAGAAGTATTTTCTTCTATACGCGCAAATCCGTCCTCCAGCACCGGTTTTTCGTCCCATTCCAGATCTTCCGGATAAATCGAAGAAGCCGATGTAATACGTTTTTGAGTTACATCATATAAAGCCCATTCCGTCTTTCCTTCAATCAGAACCTGATCGTTTTTTAAGACTCTGTAGGAACGGTTGCACTTGACTCTTCCGGGAGTCTCCGGCCAGGTTTCCGTTACAACTTTTTCCAGCATTCCCGGACGGCGGTAAAAACGGATGCGGGTCTTTGCGGTGATCCAAAACAAGCCTTTCATCTTCGGAAAACGCGCGCTGATGCCTAAAACGTCCGCGTGTACAGTCGCTAAGTCCATAAATAATTCGAAGGTATCCGGTACACCGAGCTTTGCTTGGGCATCGCACAGTCCCGGCAATATCATCCGTTCTTCTGAATATTTCGATTTCATAGTAGCCTCCGCAAATTGTTTTCTATATAGTCGTTCTCTTCTTCCCGGCTTCTGAACCGGATAATGTTCACTTGCTTTGCATTTTCCAGCAACTGTTCCATCTTCGGAATCCTGGTTTCATGGAATGTGCGCACATATTCAATAAATTCCGGGTCTTCTTTGTCTTCAAACCACGGAAGGTCTTCATGCCAAGTCCCTAAACGCTTCCGGACTCCTTCCAGACATTCTGCCGGACTCAGGCAGAAATAGAACACAGTATCGCAATATGCCAAACGTTTTTCCAGCGAGCTTGCGTAATTCCCGTCGATAATCCATTCGTCTTTCCCTAATATCTCATCAAGGCGCGACTGGAATTCTTCTTCCGTCACATGCGTTTTATCCGGATTGTGCCAAATCTGATCCAGGTAATACAGCGGAAGATGCGTGTTGTCCCGCAATATTCGCGAAAAGGTGCTTTTCCCGGAGCCGGGACATCCGATAACCAAGACCTTTTTCATGCGTCAAATCCTTTCAGTTTCAGACGGGTGCTCATGAATACTCCGATGCACATCGGAACCATATCCGCAACAAATGCGACAATGTTCGATGCAAAACGGACTGCCAAAGGAATCCGGAACAGCACCGATTCCAGCAGCGTTTTGATTCCCGCAATCCCGGCAAACACAGCCGCAGCCGCAATCAGAAGTTTCAGCCAGAGGTTTCCGGTCTTCGGAATAAGATAACCCGCGAAAAGGCCGATAAATACCTGGCCGATTGCCCATGCAAGAGGAAATGAACCTCCCGCCAGCAAATTCCCGGCGATGCACCCGATGACTCCTACCACAGTTCCCAAAGGTCCGAACAGATTACAATACGCGCCGAATACAATATATCCCAGGTCCGTTTTGATGCGGTTGAAAATCGGAATTTTCACGGTAAAAGATAATACGATGTATAACGCGATCCCGATTCCGAGATATGTAATCTTTTTAGTGTTCTTCATTGCCGGCCTCCAAGAATAATACGGACATCTGTCCGTATTATTATACCAAACTCTTTTCAATCTTCACCGACTCTTTCGGGCGTTCCTTCCGGATGATTAAGCGCCCTTCGACTTTCGCATCCAGCGGTCCGGATGTCGCGAGATATTCTTCGTAAATCGAAAGATCGTTTGTGACTACAACCCGGCGTTTCATGTTGGCCTCGACCTCATCAATCGGCACATCAAAGAACTCCGTGAAGTTATTAAGATGAAATTCCTGAACCGCGATCTTGATACGGTCATCATCCGATATTTCTTTTCCGTGAAGCATACAGGTTTCCAGTTTCTGATTGTAATAATCGTATACCGCCTTCACGCCCTTGGAGACCTGATAGAACTCCGAAGAACCGCGGGTGGTGACACTCTGTTCGAGCCAGAACGCAACCATGTGCCGGAACTGTTTCCCGGTGACTTCCAGCATCGTGATCGGTCCCGCAAAAGGCAGGCATTCGGCAAGGTCCTGATAGCGGATAATAGGTCCGAGTTTTTTCTTGCGGATGGAACCTGATGCCAGCAGCATCACATCAAAACTTGAATCCGTCTGCATGATATCCGCGAATAGATTCCCCAATTCAGTCTCTTCTGCTCTGGACGGATGCGTCAGTTCCCGCTTCAAAGTGCCTATAATTTTCATGTATTTCTGATCGGTCACATTCTTGTAACTCTGTAAAACTTCTTCCAGGACTTCATCCGCCGGGCAATCTTCGTCCGAAATCGGGATCACATTCCACGTGTACCCTTCCATGCGGTGGTTTTCGGTATCGATTGTAATGTCGAATCTTCCGATCTGATCCGTTCCGCTTCCGACCTGTACAATCGGAATATTGTTGACAACATACGGTTTGTTCAGCAAGGTATGCGAATGCCCTCCGATGATCAAATCCACACCCCACTTCGGATCCAGCAAAGCTGCCAGTTTCTTGTCTTCCTCAAATCCGATATGTGTCAGTAACACCGTTAAATCAATCCGGGTGGTCTTGTAGTTATCGATAATGACACCGACCTGTTTGGAAGCTTCCCAGACATCTACGAAAGTGCCGATGACCTCTTCGCTCTTGGTGGAGGCCAGAACTTCTTCGGTGATGATGCCGATAAACAACACCTTCAGTCCGTTTACATCAATGATCCGGTAAGGTTCGAATAAACGCGTATGATTTGTCTTGATATACATATTCGCGTTGACGATCGGGAATCTCGCGCACTTCTCCAGAAACAGTAAATGCGCCAACCCGTAATCCACCTCATGGTTCCCGACTGTAACGATATCCGGATTCAGGAAATTCATTAATTCAATCGTAGATAACCCGCGGTATTCGCTGTCAATGATAGATCCCCGGAACATATCTCCCGCTATTGCGAATAACGTATTCGGTTCTTCCGTACGGACCTTTTTCAGATATCCCGACAATAAAGAAACACCTCCGACATTCCTGGCGCCTTTTGTTTCCGCAAGAAAGTCTCCGTGCATATCATTGGAATGCAGTAATACCAGCTTCTGTGTTGTTCCCATAATAAAACCTCCGGTATACCTGTATTATAGCGGCGGGATATTCCGGAGGAACACATCCGTTCGGTTAATTCTCAGTGAGCACTGACAATCCTTTTTTTTCTTCCATGCCCGTAAAGATAGCGCAGGCTCTCTTTTCTTATCATAAACATTTTCTTTTCTGCATTTGGTCAATGTCTCTCTGTCATAAATCAGATCTTTTCTAAATTTCTCCGGAGCATATTTTACATAGACTTTATATATGAAAACAGAATCCCGCTCGTAAAAGCGGGATTTCATGTTAGTTTGATTTATTCGGCTTTTGCCGCTGCAATCTAAGACATCAATGGACTTGTATCTTCCGGTCCTCATTGAAAAGCACATTCATCTCTGAAGGCTCCTTAGTTCCGTACAGAGTTTCTCCGGTAAAATTCTTCAGATGCCTGAATCCGCATTTCTTCTGTACTCTTGCCGAGCGTGCATTCTTGAGATAGTGCGAACACAATACCGCATCCAGGTTTTCGGTTTCAAATAGATACCGCAAGACTTCTTTCACTGCCTCGGTCATAAGACCCTGTCCCCAATAATCTTTGGACAGTACATAACCGATTTCCCGGCATTTGAACGGTTCCATTTCCGGAAAGAGTTTTTCATTGTACGGATCAATTCCGAGAGATCCGATAACTTTTCCTTCGCATTCAAGCGCAAAGGTATACTTGCCATCCATGAACATCTTCAGAACTCTTTTACTTTCCTCCATGGAATCATGATGAACCCAGCCTGCAGATTCCCCGACTCCGGGAACGGACGCATACTCATATAAATCCTGCAGATCGGATTCCTTCCATGAACGAAGAATAAGGCGCTTGGTCCGCAAAACAACCTTTGTGATATCAATTTCCGGATTCATACGACGCATTTCTCCTGTCAAACCATGTGGGTTTTCTCTTTCTTTCTTCCGAGGTCATTTCCTTATCCGGAAGTTCTAAGACGTACGTTTCATACGCATTGATGATCTTAGTGCGCGGATGATCGTAAATACGCTTAAAACGCCCGTATTCCGCGTGTACGTGGCCAAAACACATGTAAGGGATATTCTCCTCTTCCAATAGTTTCGTAAAGCACGCAAAGCCCTGATGGGCAAAATCCGGAAGATCTCCGTACCCTTTGGCGGGTGCGTGTGTCACCAAGATATCCACCGGTCCTTCTTTTTTGATTTTGCGGCGAAGATTGCGGATCCGTTTCTCCATTTCCCTCTCGGTATACATACAGGTGCCTTCCTTGTAGCGGATGGATCCGCCTAATCCCGCGATTCTGTATCCGTTGACCGTGATCACCGTATCTTCCAGGCAATCGCATCCCCCGGGAGGAATCTCATCATATATCTGATCGTGGTTTCCTCTTACATAAAGAAGCGGGAGATCCGACATGGTTTCCAGGAATTCCAGATATCTCGGATCCAGATCTCCGCATGAAATGATACAGTCAACTCCCTTGAGTTTTTCTTTTTTAAAGTAATCCCAGAGGCCTTTTTCCTCCTTGTCGGACATCAGAAGGATCTTCATTCGGATTCTTCCGTCACTTTCTTAATGCCGCTGACTTTCACGACCGCCTGCGCTTCATCTTCGAATAAACCGATCTTCGGCATTTCTCCGACAATATTGTCATTGAGCCAATCCATGCGGATGATATCCTTATTGGACATTCTCGGCGCAAAGCTTCCCTGAACGGTTTTCTCCTGTGAATGGATTTCTCCCGCAAACGGATCAATGGTTCCGTTCACCAGGCCTTCCCGCAGAAGTTTTACAAGTTTTTCGGAATAGTACGGAAGGTCCTTCATTAAGCGGATATCCAATACTCCCGAAGAGATTCCGTACCAATAATTCAGGGCCTGGTGCTGTTTGGACATCATGCGCAGATACTCACTTCCTCCCAGCACGTCCTGAATGATCAGTTCATAGTATTTGCCCCAATTCCATTCAATTTCCGCCAAACGTTTCCGGGAACCTTCCCAATCGGTTATAAACAGTCCCAGCTCATCGTTCGGCCACGAAGGCTTGATCCGGTCATGCCCGCAGACAACCTTGATTCCGTCTGCCTTCATATCATCCCTCCAGTCCCTTTCCTGTAAGGAGGACCATTTCAGATATACTTTCACATTCGGATCGATCATGCCTGCCCCGATGGCGAACGCATTGATATTCGCGATGGTTCCGTATAACGGATATTCCGCAAGATATCCGATCTTGTGGTTTTCCGCATAACAGGCAGCCAGCGCCCCCATTAAGAATTTCACTTCATAAAGACGCCCGTAGTATGTCGGAACGGACTTGTAGGATTCATTGATGGAACAGTTAAAGAACTGTACCTCCGGGAAGTGAAGCGCCGAGCGCAGACTCTCCGCCATATCGGTATTTGATGTGGTAAAGATGACTTCGGCGCCCTGTTCCACCGCGTCATCAATCGCGGCCCGTAATTCCGTATCATCCGCGAGGTTCTCATATTTCATCGTTTTGACAATGCCGCGGAACGCATGTTCCAGGTAGATTCTTCCCTTCTCATGGGAATTCATCCAGGCGGATTCCTCCGGAGACTTCCGGTACATAAATGCCGCCTTCAAAGGTTTTTCTTCGGAATAGGATGAACCGAACGAAGATTTAAAGATGGCGCTGAGGGCAGAGGTTTTGACTTCGGTTTCCTCCGGCTTTTCAATTACGGTCAGATGCTCATCATCCGAGGTTACGATCATTTCCTCCCATAACCTTTCCAGACGGTAATTCAATACCGGCTTGGAAACATCCAAAAGACTCTCCATCGGATATACGGAAAGGTACATCAGGAACGCTTCCCCTACCGTCACATCCGTATTTCGGACGCCTTTTTCAAAGTAGGACTGCGCAAACCGGTAATAGGCGCCGGATAATTTATTAACGGCGTCGCGCGGCCATGGGTCGGTCAGATTCAGCCCCATATATTCTGCCAGTTTTTTGTAGCCTCCCGGCTTCTTTAAAATGATGGAATAAATGGGCGCGCATTTGTAAAACTCCAGGAACTCGAAATACGCCTTTGTCTCCTCATCATCCGATGCCGCAGGTATGATCCGGATTACTTCCGCGGATACTTCGGGATTTTCCAGATACTTCAGGACGGAAACCCGCTTGTTTCCCTCTTCCACATAGAACTTCCATTTGTATTCGTAGACCTTGATTGGTTCGCGGATTCCTTCGGTTACCTGGGCATCATATAATAACGACCACTTTTGGGCAAACTCCGTGTTCTTCCCCATGATCGGCATATAGTTGTTCGCAAATGAATGGCTGCGGCTCGCATGCCTGGTTCCGGCAATCATAAATGTAGGAATCTCCATCACTCCCAGATGCATCACCGTACGGATCTCGGTATCCGGAATCCGGTCGGAAAGACACGGAAGATACGGATTCATACCTAAAAAGTTTGCCTGGCTGACCGCGCGGTCTCCCTGTCGTTTTGCGCTCAGATAGTGTTCAATCATAGAGTTTCCTCCTTTCGTAAACTATAACATGTCTCCATAGTTTCCTACAGAGACATGTTCTCTTTTTTCGACATAATCTTCCGGTTTTCTTCTTCCATGAACCGGTTGGTATAAAGCTTGTAGTAATACCCCTTCTTTGCCATCAGTCCGGCATGGGTTCCCTGTTCGCTGATCTTTCCGTCCTTCATGACCAGGATCAGATCCGCGTTGACAATCGTGCTTAACCGGTGTGCCACCACGAAGCTTGTCCTGCCTTTCATCAAGACTTCAATCGCATCCTGGATTTTTTGTTCGGATTCGGTATCCACGGAAGACGTCGCCTCATCCAGCACCAGCAATTTCGGATCTTTTAAGACTGCACGCGCAAATGAGATCAATTGTTTCTCCCCGGTCGAAAGACGGTTTCCGCCTTCCCCGACATCCGTTTGGTAACCCTTGTCCAGCTTTTGGATGAATGTGTCCGCATTCACCGTTTTCGCGGCTTCGATCACTTCTTCCTCGGATGCCTCGGGTCTTCCGTAGCGGATATTCTCCAAAACGGTCCCGCTGAACAAATGCGGAGTCTGCAGGACATATCCGAGATGATCATGAAGCCATCCCACGGAATATTCGCGGTAGTCTTTTCCGTCGATTTTGATCGAACCTTCAACCGGCTCATAGAACCGGCAAAGAAGATTCACGATCGTCGATTTTCCCGAACCGGTTTCCCCGACCAGGGCTACCGTGCTTCCGGCCTTTACTTTCAGATTGAAATGATCCAGAACCGTTTCTTCCGGGATATAACGGAAGGTAACATCTTCAAATTCGATATCTCCGGTCATTTCCGGATAATTCTCCGTCTTCGGATTCAGAATCGTGCCGTATTGTTCGATCACTTCCGGTGTATCCGTGATTTTCGGTTCCTCTTTCAGTAACGACAGCACGCGTTCCCCGGAAGCCTGGGCCATTTGCATTTCCGCCATCAGTCCCGCAATGGTCCGTAACGGATCAAAGAAGGATTGCGCATATTGCGAGAACATCAGCAGAGTGCCGAACTGCATGGCACCGAGGAGGACCTTGTTGCCGCCTTGCCAGAGCAAAGCCCCGATTGCGATGTAACTGAGTGTCGTGACGGTCGGCATCATAAGAGCGGAAATTGTTCCGGCATGAACCGACTTCACCCGCATGCGCTTGGTAAGATTCCTGAATTCCCGGGAGTTCTGTTCCTCCAGCACCAATGTTTTCGTTGTTTTGGCGCCTTCAATTCCTTCCGAGAATGCCCCGGTGATCAGGGAATTCGTTTTGCGCACATCGCGGTAATTCCGCAAAATCCGTTTTTCGAACCAATTGGCGATAACGGCCAGAAACGGAATTGTCCCAAGCACGATCAGCGCTAACTTCCAATCCGTCACCAGCATCACCAAAGTAATCACGATCATGGTTGTCAATCCCCAGAACAGATCCGAGAAACTCCACGCCAGAATCTCTGAAAGACGGTTGATATCACTGGTAAGGCGGGACATGATCCAGCCCACCGGGTTCTTGTCATAATACGAGAAGGACAGTAACTGTAACTTCTCAAACAGCTGTTTTCGAAGTTCGTACGAGAACCCTGTCTCGATCTGTCCGCTGTATTCGATCATCCAATACACTAAGAAACTCTGTACCAGAATCAGCGCCGCAAACGCCGCGATAAACCATCCGAGCTCAGTATCAGTACCGTGTTCGATGATGAAATGGTTGACCGCGATCCGGCTGAAAACCGGATAGCACGCATCGCACATCGCCAATACCGCCATGATCACGCATACCTTGATCATGATCGGCTTCATCGGTTTCAAAAGGTGAAGAATCTCCTTCCACAGCTTTACATCCAGTGATTCATTATGAAATTCTTCTTCCTTGAATGCCTGTGTTTCACTCATCGGATTCTCCTCCTTTCGTCTGTAAATCGTAAACCCGCTTGTAAAGTCCGGGTCTTGCGATTAATTCCTCATGGGTTCCTGATGCGGTGATCTTCCCGTCTTCCAGGATGAAAATACGGTCCGCGTCCTTCGCAGAAGAAATCCGCTGGGTAATAATAATCATCGTCAGGGAGCCGGACATCTTCTTCAAAGACTCCCGGATCGCGTAGTCGGTTTCGGTATCGACCGCGCTTAACGAATCGTCAAATATCATGACCGGAGACTGATTCAAAACAGTACGCGCAATCGCGACGCGCTGTTTCTGCCCGCCGGACAAAGTAACACCTTTTTCCCCGACCGGCGTATCGTATCCCTTGTCAAATCCCATAATGACATCATGCACATCCGCTTTTTTCGCGGCTTCATAGATTTCTTCATCGGACGCTCCCGGACGTGCAATCCGGATATTCTCCTTGATCGTACGCGAAAACAGGAACGGTTCCTGTAAAACGATGCCGATATGACGGCGAAGCCACGACTGTTTCATCCGGGTGACCGGTACGCCCCCGACCCGGATTTCCCCCGAAGTCGGTTTGTACAACCCGGTCAAAAGGTGCACCAGAGAAGATTTCCCGGAACCCGTAGGTCCCATGATGGCGACCGTCTTCCCGTACGGAATCTTCATCGAAACATCTTCCAGGACATGGTTGGTTCCGTCATCATATTTAAATGAGACATGATCAAACTCGATATCCTGCCGCATATCCGGTTCGCATCCGGTTTGGGTATCCTCTTCTTTCTCATTCATGACTTCTTGAATACGGCGTATGGAAACCGTCATCTTTCCGAAGTCCGAAAGGATCCTTCCGAGCTGGCGCATCGGATAAACGATCATCGACTCATAGGTCGTAAACACCCAGAAATTTCCGACCGAAAGGTCTCCTCTGCGGCACGCGAAGATTCCGATGATTACGATCAACAGGATTTGCCCGATACATAACAAATCTGACAAAGCCCAGTACATTGCGTTGTTCTTGATCGCCTTATGGATCAGATCACGGTATGTACGGTTGGCTTCGTCCACTTTTTCAATTTCAAATTGTTCCTTATGGAATGCCCGGACAACCCGCATGCCGGACAGATTTTCCTGAATTTTCGCAGATAACAGTCCCTCGGCCTCATCCGCCTTTTCGAAATCCCTGTGCATCTTTTTGAAATAAATGAACGCAAACAGGAAAATCGGAGGAAGACTGACCAAGGAATACCACGCAATATGCGGATTGATCGAGAATAAGATCGAAACCGCAATCGCTGAAGTCAGCACCGCGTAACACATCTCCGAGAATTGTCCCGCGAGGAATCTTCGGATCGTGTTGATGTCGGATGTGGATCGCTGGATCAAGTCCCCGGTCTTCGCGCGCACATGATACGCGTACGGCAGCATCTGTAAATGTGCGTAAAGACGGTTCCGGATACTCTCACTCACCGATTCCGAAATCAGCGCATTCCATCTTCCCCGGACAAACATGAACCCCGCGTAGAGAACACTGATGCCTAAAAGGACCAGCGAACCGACCCAAAGGTGCTCCCGGATGTACATAGGTCCCCCGAGAAGATCGGAGAAGTATTGTGTAACCGGACTTGTGATCGGCTGTAAGTCGATCACGTTGTCGATGATATAACTGAAAACAAGCGGGCTGAGCAATCCCAGAAGGACATAGCCCGTCACAACGAAAATCAAAAGAATCTGCCGGATACGGATTGAACGGCTTGCGTTTTTCCATAAAAATCGCAGGTTATTCATTCAATCCCCTCCCAAAAAGTTTAGTTTTCTGAATATAACTTCAGGCCCTGGGCAATCTGATCCGGGCATGAAGTGTTTTTGTAACCGCAGCGGATTCCGTCCAGTTTGGAAATGGCATCCTCAACGCGCATTCCCATTAACAAGGCACGGAGTCCCTTCAGGTTTCCCGAGCATCCGTTCTCCACGACAACATCTTCAATGATGCCGTTTTCCACGGTAAATGTCATATTGGTAGAACAAGTCCCCTTCGGTTTATAACTGTATGTCATGTTCAATTCCTCCTTTTCGAATGCGCGTAAATGTAAGACGCGCCAGAATTCCGGTCAGTATTCCGGTGGGGATGCTTAAAAGCCACATCATCGGCAAATATGAAATCAGATAACTGTTTTCATAAATCACCGATACCGCCAGAATCTGTCCCAAGCAATGGAAGACCGAGCTCGCCATGGATAATCCGATCACGGAAAGCTTCGAAAACTTCCGCAATAAGATTACCGCACAGGAGGACAGTAATACCCCGGATAAGCTCAGCCAGAATGCCGTTCCCAAGAATGTACCCCTTAATAACGACGCCAGAAGAACTCTCATCAGATTGATCTTCAGCATCGATTTCCAATCGTACATGAATAACGCAATCAAGCCTATAATATTCGCCAAGCCCAGTTTTACTCCCGGCACCGCAACCGGCAATGCCGGTTCAATCATCTGGAACAGAATCGCCGCCCCCAACAGAAGCGCTTCCGTCACCATCTTTTTCGTTCTTGTCGTTTTCATCGCAGGTTAATGTCGTTCCCTTCGTCCGCTCCTTCGATCGTGATCACCAATTCGTTGGGCAGGCACACGATCGGATCGGCCGTCTGTTTGACCCATCCCCGAAGCGAGCAGTAATGGTACGGAGAAGTTTCCTTTTCGACCCGCACCGCGCCGTCTTGGACTTCAATCGTCACGGTTCCCAAAGTCGCCTCAAAGGTATACACTCCGTCCTTAGTTAAATCCAGACGCATGACTTCTTCATTGCGGTATCGCACCACCGCAACCTTATCGCCTCCCGCATCACGCATGCGGAAAAGGGCCAGTCCTCCGTACAGGAGAACGGTCATTATGCACACGATCACCAGAAAGATTAGATCGTGTTTATTCATCCGTGCGTATTTCCAAAGGTTCTTCATCATGCCTCCGATGATATGAATATAGACTGTTTTGAAGGAAGTTGCAAAAGAAAAAGGGAGCCGACAGTATCAGCTCCCTAAAAATCGAATGTCAATCCTTATTTCGCAGCTTCAGTAGCTAACTGAATTGCTTCCTGGAATTGTCCGACATAGATGGTGCAGCCGGTCGCTAAATCAGCATCCGCCGGAACCGGGGAACCTTCAGCGCCTTCTTTGGTAGCCAAGTTGACAACTTCATCAAGAGTCTTGCCTACGCACCATTTTTCGAAAGCTTCGCACTGTTCATACCATTCTTTGCCGATACCGATCTTTTCGGAAAGAGCCTTCATGCCGTAATCGTTGCCCAGTTCCTTCTTGAACTTCTGAGCATCCGGATACCAAGTATCCAAAACGACTTCCGTGAACTTGCCGTCAACTAACGTAACCTTAGCGGTTGTGTACTGACCTTCATCGTTCGGCTGTGTCTGAGCTTCACCGGTAACAGACTTCTTGCCGCCGCAAGCAGCTGTTAACAGCGTGCAAAGAACTAATAATACAGCTAATAATTTCTTCATAGTAATTTCCTCCATTACAACTTGAATTTTATCGGTTCATGCCGTAAAAGGCAATAGATTTTGTGAAATATTCCCAGATATTATCAATTTTATTGATTCTAATCAAATTATGGGAAAACTTTCATGCCGACGCTTAATTCGATAATCTGCCGAAGCGTTTCTTGCCCCAGGTCATCAATAACGCCGTGACAGCAAGCACCAAAACTGCCAGCAAACCAATCAGAGCCAGCGTCAGAATTCCCGGTTCCACGGTATAAAGTTTAGCGAAGTACAATACGAACATGCCTGCCGACAAACCTAAACCCAACAGCACCGCAACAAACGAAGACATGCTTTGTTTGATGACGACGGCTTCCCTGTCCCACACCAGTTTCGGGAACAGCAAATTGATCAGAATGCCTAACGCGGATACCAGATATGCCGTCAATAAGACCACCGCAATTCCTTCCAGTACGGTCACCGCAGTCATCTTAAATACGATGGCCGATAAAATCCATGAGATTCCCGAAGGCACCGCAATGATCACGAAGTTCACCAGAATCTTAGAGAAGAAGACATCTTCGGTGTGGATCGGAAGGCTCTTCAACAGCCAGAAGTATTTTCCTTCCAGGGAAATGGATACCGACGATACCGGAGCCATGAAAGCCGCCGCAATGATTACCATCATCAGGATTAACGCAATCACCTGTACGCCGTATCCCGCACCGATCTGCGAAATCAGAATCTCAATATCGGAGCGGTAGATCATCATGGCAACCGCCACGATCACCAGCATCACCTGCCCCATTGCCATATTGATGAGGTAGAATAAGTTCCCGAAGGTCTTCACAAGTTCCCGCTTGAACAAAGACATCAGGGTACTGTTGGACTTGGTTTCCTTTAAGCGGAAATTCTTGTCATGATAGGCTGCCGAGCGCATTTTCGCATTGGTCGAGATAATGCGCGGAGATAACCACCAGACAAACAATCCCAGCGCCGCCAGATTGATTGCGATTGCCAGAAGTCCTTTAATAACCGAAGGCTCCAGGATACTGCTTAAGAACAGGCCTGCCGTCGGAATGTACTTTACGACTCCGTCGATGAAATCCGAGCGCATGCCCGAAGCCGCCGCATCCATATTCATGCGGAATACTACGAACATGTATACACCGAGCCCCGCAAACGTAATCAGGTTTGTAAAGAGCTTCTGATGTTTCTTTCCGGCCGTCACGATCCGGATCAATAACGCGATCAAGCACGCGATCACCATCGGCAGCATCGGGAAGAACAACGTTCCGATGACACCGAGAATGTAATATACCGGATCCATCATGTACCGGATGCCGAAGATAAACAGCGCCGGCATAATGATGAAGAACGAATACAGAAGTTCCATCAGATAAAACGCAATCAGTTTCGATGCGACGATGACAGTTTTCGTAAGCGGCAAAGACATCAGGAAATCATAGTCCTTGAATTCATATAACGCACCCAAGGCCATCGACAAGCCGCCCAGAATCGTCATCATGACCGCAAAGAAGGCAATCATGTACATCGAATAATCGCCCATCTTTCCGCCGATTCCGTCAAAGTACAGAGTGCTGTACACCACGGAAAGATAGATACACGCAGCTGCCGGCACCAGCATCCTCGTCCATAACGGCCACGGTTTTTTCTTCCGTGAAGTCCCGTTGGACGATGCGCCTAAAAATCCGGCCAGCTGGATCTTAATGAGTTTCCAAAGGAGTTTCATTCTTATCGAGCTCCAGGAACACCTGTTCAAGCGACTGATCGGCAATGATGTCTTCCGTGGCACCGATTTGACGGAATTCACCGGCAACCATAATACCTACGCGGTCGCATAATTTTTCCACGACTTCCAATACGTGCGAGGAGAACAGGACCGAAGATCCCCTCTCGCATAACTGTTTCATCTTCTGTTTCAGAATGAACGCAGCCTTCGGATCTAATCCGACGAACGGTTCATCCAGCACCAAGAACTTCGGTTCGTGCAGGAACGCGCTGATCAAAGCCAGTTTCTGTTTCATACCGTGGGAATAGGAACTGACCTGATCTCCCAGATTTTCGTAGATTTCCAGTTCACGGGACAGATCATTGATGCGCTGCGTGCGCACATCGGAAGGAACATTGAACACATCGCCGACAAAATTCAAAAACTGGATTCCGGTCAGATTTTCATAGATATCCGGATTATCCGGAAGATACGCGGTGATGCGCTTGGCCTCCATCGGATTCGTCAGAATATCATAGCCCCCGATTTTGATGTCTCCCTTTTCAAACGGAAGAATCCCCGACAGGCACTTCAATGTGGTGGATTTACCGGCGCCGTTAGGTCCGATAAAGCCGAAAATTTCTCCGTCACGCACTTCCAGATCGATCCCGTGCAGGACTTCCTTGGAACCGTAACTTTTCACTAAGCCTTTAATTTCGAGCATATTTACAGCCCCCTTTAACGAGATTATAGAAAAGCCGGTCTTTTCTTTCAATAATTCTTAATAAACTGTTAACAAACCTGCGAGATTGTAGCCTTAGGAAATAAATGATATAATTCATTCGCTTTATATTAGTTATTTTTGTGAGGTATTATGACCGACGCGAAGAAAAAGAAACATACATCCGCGAAAAACCACAAACAGCTTCATTCCGATGAAGTCTTAAAGAGCGCGGAAACTCAAATTGAAGAAACAATCACGGAAGAAGCGCCCGTCCCGGAAGTTCCGGTAACCATCGACGTAAAGGAAGAGCCGAGCCTTCATCCTGCCTCAGAGCTGCAGAATGAAGACCTCCCGGTCGGCATGTATGATTCGGAGCTCGGTGAAGGCGTGATGAATTCCGGAGCCCTTCCGGAAGAATCCCTCGGTGTGCAGCCGGAAACCGAAGCCGTGGACACCACCTTCCCCAAACAGGAAGAGCGTAATGAAAAACCGATTTCCATTCCGGGATCGGACAAGGCGTATTCCGAAGAACCCGAAGTCACGGAAGTTCCGGAAGAGAAACCGATTACCGTAACTTCCAAGATCCGCAAGGTGATGGAAGGCGCAATCCCCGGCGCATTAGAAAAAGAAAAAGAAGAAACCCCGGAAGAACCGGCGGAAGAAACACCTGCCGAAGAAGTACCGGAAGCCGAAGACAAAACGATTGTCTTAGGTTCGGCAGCCGAAGCGGAAGATCTCTCCGCAAAAGCCGAAGAGGAACAGACTCTCGTATTTGATCCGGTAAAACAGGAAGACACGCCGGAGACATCCGGTGAGGAGAAGACTCCGGACACTGCATCCGCAGAAGAACCGGTAAAGGAAGAAGTGCCCATGAAAGAACCGAAATTCTTACGTCCTAAGAAAAATCCGGTGTTAAGCGCGCTGTTGAAAGTGCTTCTGACATTGGCGGTATTCGTTGCCGGAGTTGCCGGAACCTACCTGTTTACCTTATGGTTCTGTTCGGGTCAAAGAAATGTGGATGCGGAAACCGACTATATCAGCCAGGACGGATATGACATCAAGATCAACAAGTCCCGCACCTGGTATGTCACTCCGAA
>CACYEP010000200.1 GCA_902773425.1 uncultured Erysipelotrichaceae bacterium
ACGGTCATCCAATTTGTGAAGCGTGCGGAAAAACTGCCGGTGTCCGATGAGGAAGGCTTCTTCTCGTTTGTGAAGGGAATGTTTGCGTTCCGCCGGAAAACCGTATTGAACAATCTCGGCGTGATCACCAAGGACAAGGAGCTTGCCGGGAAGATTCTGGAAGACGCGGGAATTGATGCGAAGCGCAGACCGCAGGAATGTTCGGTAACCGAGTTTATCCGGTTATATGAGAGGTACGCATGTTAAAAGATAAGGCATACGCGAAGATCAATTTATCTTTGAATATTTCAAAGGTGCGGGAAGACGGATACCATGAACTGGAGATGGTGAATCTTCCGCTGGATTTTTACGATACGGTGTACCTGTGCGAAAGTCCGGACCTTGAGGTGATTTCCAATGTGGATCTTCCCGTAAACAACACCCTGATCCGTGCCATGGAAGAAGCGAGAAAAGAGTTCGGATTCCGTCAGAACTTCCGCATTGTGGTCCAAAAAGAGATTCCTTTTGAATCGGGGTTAGGCGGCGGAAGTGCGGATGCGGCGAGTGTGCTTCGTCTTTTGAAGAAGTATTTCCGGTGGAATGCGCCGGAAGAGACGATGCTGAAGATTGCGAAACGGGTCGGTGCCGATGTGCCGTTCCAGTATTTGAATTATCCGTGCTATACGACAGGAATCGGGGAATACTGCGCAAGAATTGCCATGCACGGGCCGTATTATGTACTGCTGGTGAAACCGAATTCCGGTGTTTCCACGCCGAAGGCATTCAAGAAGTACGATGAAATCGGCGGGGATCATCCGGATCTTCACACCTTGAAACGGGGATTGGTCGACCGCGACTTAAAGAAGATTGCGGGTGCGATGGGAAACAGTTTGGAGAGAGCTTCGTTCACATTAAACCTCCAAGTGGAACCAATCAAGGAAGAAATGAAGCGGATGGGACTGGAATGTGCGCTGATGAGCGGGTCCGGCGCAACCGTATTTGCGCTTCACACAGAGAAAGAACCGCTCGAAGAGGCCGCAAAAATCTTTGCGAAGAGGTTCAGTTTCACAAAAGTCGTGCGCATTTTGGAATGAAGGTCCGTATTTTGAAAAATGATGAGCCATATAAGGAGAATTTTGCTACAATAAGTAGGCGAGGTAGATTATGGGAAACGCTGTTATCTTAGCCGCCGGAAAAGGAACCCGCATGATTTCGAAACACGCGAAGGTCATGCAGAAGGTTTTGGGCGAACCGATGATCGGTCATATTGCGGATCATCTGGAAAATGCGGGAATCGACCGGATCGTCACCGTTGTAGGATACAAAGGTGAGGAAATCCGGGAATATCTTGGAACACGCAGTGAGTACGCCGTACAGGAACCGCAGCTCGGAAGCGGACATGCGGTCATGATGGCGGACGCATTAAAGAACGAAGAAGGAAAGACGCTGATCGTCAACGGGGACTGCCCGCTGATTTCGGCGGAAACGTATAAAGAATTCTTAAACGAATCGGAAGGTTACGACCTGACGGTTTTAACCATGGTTTGTGAAGACCCGGGTTCGTACGGAAGAATCATCCGGGATAAGAACGGAGATTTTTTACGTATTACAGAATTCAAGGACTGTAATGAGGAAGAGAAAAAGATTACCGAAGTCAACGCCGGAATTTATTGCGCGGACAATCAGCTGTTGTGGAAATATCTGCCGGAAATCCGGAATGAAAATGCTCAGAAAGAGTATTACGTGACGGACCTTGTGCAGATTTTTCTTTCTCACGGAAAAAAGATCGGGGCGGTTATCGCGAAAGATCCGGATGAGATGATGGGGATCAATGACCGGAAGATGCTGGCGGATGCCAACACCTGGTTAAAACATAAGGTCAATGAACGTCTTATGAAAGAAGGCGTCACATTGATCGACCCGGAACATACCTATATCTCGAAAGACGCGAAGATCGGGAAAGACACCGTGATTTATCCGAATGTCGTCATGGAAGGCCATGTGACAATCGGAGAAGACTGCGTGATTACTTCCGGTTCTTATCTGCGGGATGCGAAGATCGGTGATTCGTGCACAGTGGATGCATCCGAGATCACGGATTCCGAAATCGCGGAAGAAACGACCGTCGGACCGGATTCCCATCTGCGCAACGGATGTAAGATCGGTGCGAAATGCCGGATCGGTAACTTTGTGGAATTGAAGAACACCACGTTCGGATACAACACGAAGTGCGCGCATCTGACATATGTCGGGGATGCGGAAGTAGGTTCCAAGGTCAATTTCGGATGCGGAGTTGTGACGGTCAACTATGACGGCAAGCACAAGTTCCGTACCGTGATTGATGACGGAGCGTTTATCGGTTCAAATGTCAACCTGGTCGCGCCGGTGCATATCGGTAAGAAAGCTCTGTTGGCTGCGGGCTCTACGATCACGGAAGACGTACCGGATGGGGGCATGGGAATCGGAAGAGTGCGTCAGTCGAATAAAGAAGGTTTCGGAGAGAAATATCTGAATAAATAAAGGAGAAGGGATATGCTGAAAAACAAAGATGACATTACAGTATTTGCGCTGACATCCAACGTGGATCTCGCGGAGAGGATCGTAAAAGACCTCGGAATTCCGCTCGGCAAATGCAACGTACGGCATTTCGCAGACGGGGAAATCATGGTACAGCCGGCAGAAAGTGTCCGCGGAAAACATGTGTTTATCGTTCAGAGCACCTGCGCACCGGTTTCCGAACATTTGATGGAAGTATTGGTGTGCCTGGATGCCTGCAAACGTGCCAGCGCAGAAGAAATCACCTGTATCATTCCTTATTACGGATATGCGCGTCAGGACCGCAAAGCCGATGCGCGTCAGCCGATTACCAGTAAGCTGGTTGCGGATATGCTGACGGTTGCCGGAGCGGACCGTGTCGTAGTATTCGATCTGCACGCACCGCAGATTCAGGGCTTCTTTGATATCCCGATTGATGATATGTCCGCTGTTTCCCTGTTGGGACAGTTTGTTGTACGGCAGAAGATCGAGAACCTCGCAATTGTTTCCCCGGACCACGGCGGAGCGACCCGCGCAAGAAGATTGGCGGAATATATCGGTGAAGATACACCGATCGCCATCATCGATAAGCGCCGCACGGCACCGAATGTAGCCGAAGCGTTAAATATCATCGGTGATGTCGAAGGAAAGAACTGCGTCATCGTGGATGATATCGTCGATACAGGCGGATCCTTATGCGGAACGATCAACATGCTGAAACAGAACGGTGCGAAAGATGTCTACTGCGTATGCACGCACGGATTATTATCCAGAGACTGTGTAGACCGTCTGGAAAAAGCCGGCATCAAGAAATTGATCATGACCGACTCCGTAGCTCTTCCGGAAGAGAAAAAACGTCCGTGGATCGAAGTCGTTTCCATCTCTCACATGATCTCCAAGATGATCGAAGCCATCATGAACCATTCATCCATGGCGAAGGTCTACGAAGAGTTCAACGAAATATAAAAAAATCAAGCCTTCGATACGAAGGCTTTTTCTATGGCTTAACACAGTTATTTCGACAGGATCAGGAAAGTTCCGATCGTGTTGATCGCAAGGTTGGCGGATGCGTGGACAATCCAGGAAGCGAGAAGATTGTCATTTTTCTGTTCGATATATTGCAGGAAGATGCCCGCTCCCAATAAACCGGCGATGCACAAAACGAAAATCAGGGGCTGAAACCAATTTGCCACAATGCCGATATGATAGACGGCGAACAAGGCAGAAGACACGGTATAAGCGAATCCCTTCCCTGCCGGTTTCAGCGCATGAAACAGGAATCCCCGGAAGAATGCTTCTTCAAGGAAAGAATTCACAACGATAATATACGCAAAGACAAACAGGAAGTTTTGCCGGGTCAGATGTTCCTTTGCGAAAAGAGACTCCCGGATGCGGTCCGGATCGAGCTGCCCTTTCAGCAGGAAGAAGCCTGCGACAACAAAAAGATATACGCCGATCATGAAAAGAATCAGTTTCTTGGATACGGGGTTACGCGTAATGTGCAGGACATCCGTCAATATTTCCCGGGAAATAAACATGTACAGGAAAACTGCGCCGGCGAACACGGCGAGTTTCACAAGACTTTTAATGAAATATGCGGGTTGCCAGGCTTGTTCGGTTTGAATCATGAAGGCGATGACCGCTAAGCCGATTAAAAAAGCTGCCCATGTATTCCGGTTCTTCATAT
Organism: uncultured Erysipelotrichaceae bacterium; assembly: GCA_902773425.1. GTDB lineage: Bacteria > Bacillota_I > Bacilli_A > Erysipelotrichales > Erysipelotrichaceae > RUG11872. The sequence continues at coordinate 4,202 of CACYEP010000200.1, forward strand.
ATTCATTATATAAAGCGGAAACGGCAGCTGTATTAAGCCTTTATTAAGATTAAATAAACGGTGTGTTATACCGCGGCATCCGCGTTCGCCAAAGCCTGCGCGATATTGATGGCGTGGTCGGAAGAACGTTCAAGGTCAATGGCCATATCCGAGAAAATAATGCCTCCCTGCGGATCGCATGCGTTGTCCATCATGCGCTTGATATGATTCTGGATGATTTCTTCCTTGAGCTCGTCGACGCGGTCTTCGAGGGCATCGGCTTCCGGCATACGTTCGAAGGTTTCGTTTTCGAAGATGGAAAGACAGGTCTTCAGGGACTCGATCGTTGCGTCGCTTAAGCGTTTCAGATCATCGTAGGCTTCCGCGGAAATGCGGGCCTTGGAAGTGGTGACGATGGATTCGTAATTGATGATGTTGACGGCATGGTCGGAAATACGCTCGATATCATCAACGACCTGAATCATGTGGTATAAACGGGTCAGCTGGCGCGGTGTCAGATCCGCGGAACGGAGTTCTACAAGTTTTGCGACGATTTCGCGCGCCAGGTCATCGACGGTGTCTTCAATCATTTCGACATGATGGCGTTTGGAATCATCCTTGGTGTAGAAGCACTCCAGCGCCAAAGAGAGATTGCGGATTGCGAATTCGCCCATGCGGGTAATTTCTCTTTGCGCAAGGTCCAGTGCCAGAGCCGAAGGAATCTTGTCGGTCTGTGTCAGATACATCAGCTTGCGCTGCGCGAGAAGTTCGGTTTCCTCTTCGGAAGACGGAATCATGCGTTCGGACAGACGTACGAAGATGTCCGAAACCGGCAGCAGGACCAGTACCGAGATAATCGCGAAGATCGTATGGGTATTCGCAATCTGACGGGCAATGTTCCCCGGAGAAAGATTCTGAATTAATTCGAGGATGCCCGGAATTAAACTGATCAGAGTTAATACGAGGACTGCGCGGGTCAGGTTGAATAAGAGATTCAGGACGGCGCAGCGTTTTCCGTCGCGGTTGGCGGTTAAGCCGGCCAGAAGGTTCGGGGTAACGGAACCCACAGCGGCACCGATGATCAGATATACAGCGGTTTGATAAGTGATGATGCCTTCCACGGCGAATGCCTGGAAGATGACCGTAGCAGATGAAGAACTCTGCAGCAGGGCGGTAAACGCGATACCGAACAACACCGTTAATATCGGGTTGGACAGGCCGGAAACAAAGGCGATAAACGCAGGAAGTTCAGCGAGCGGCGCAATGGCGGATTTCATGAAGGTAATGCCGACAAACAGCATTCCGAATCCCAGGATGACCATGCCGGTGTGCTGAACCGTTTTATTTTTGACGAAGAGATAGATAACAGCGCCGAGGAATACTAAGATCGGAGCGATGGCACCGATATTGAATGCGGTAATCTGCGCGGTGACGGTAGTACCGATGTTGGCGCCCATGATGACACCGATTGCCTTGGATAAACTCATCATTCCGGATGTAACAAATCCGATGACCATAACATCCGTTGCGGAGGAGCTCTGTACGAAGACCGTAACCGCGATTCCGGCGAGGACCGAAGTGATCTTGTTGCGGGTCGCTTTTTCCAAGATGATACGAAGGTTATCTCCGCAGGCGTTGCGAAGACCGGTTGACATGATCGTCATACCGTACAAAAACAGACCGACCCCTCCCAGAAGAGTAAAGGCATCATATAAAGTCATAAGCGCTGTATCCTTTCATAGAGTGTGTGCAGAGCGATCATTCTCTATAAAAAAAGTATATCACGAAAGTAAAATATGTGTAAAACCGTATGATATACTCAAAATAGAGGTGCATTATGAAACGGAAGACTGCTGCGTATGAGAAAATGCCTGTGTTCCGGCCTGTCTTTTGGGGTCTTTGCGGGTTTCTTGCGGCATATTTTCTTATGACATGTCTTACTTTGACGAAGACGGAGGCTGCGGAAGGCTTCGGGTATTGGAAAATGAATCTTCTGCGGGATTGGCTGTTCAAAGTTAAGATGTGCATTCCGGCCGGATTTCTTTTTGCGGGAATCCGGACGATGCTGTTTGAGAAGACGCATCATGTGAAAAGATCTTCCGGATTGTTCGGTCTGGCGGTTGTCGTGCTGCTGTATATTTTGGCAGTTTTGATCATGAACGAATATAACGCGTCCGTCAGCTCCCTGTTTCATAATGAAGTCTTGGTGAGCGTTGTGTCGGCAATGTTTATGCTGGTGTTTGCGTGGTGCGGCATGATGCGCAAAATGCCGGCGGGGATCGCACTTCTGATGAATCTGGTGATCCTGGCTGCCGCTGTTTCGTATTATCATTCGCAATACCCGGTGCCGGGAGCTTCCGGCTGGGGCTATGATGTGTACAATGCATTGAAACCTTGGGTTTCTCCGGCATTTTGGTACGCAAATGTACTCTATGAATCTTCGGGATTATGGAATACAATATGTTTAATCAGTATCAGCGGAGTATCGGCCCTTTGGAATCTGACTTCTTCGTTTCATGAAAAGTGAGTGCATGCTGCAGGAGGAACTCTATGAATAAAAAAGTTGTGAAAATTGCCTTAATATACGGAGCAATCATTGCGGTTGCGTGTGCGGTGTTATGGCCGTTGTTTGACATGCTGACGGCGAAATTCTTTACGCATTCCGAATTTGTCTATACACCGCAGGCATATATTGTCCGTCCGGTAATGTTCGGAGTCATCGCCGGTGTTGTCATCGGTATGACCAACAATCCGGAAAAGAAATAAAAACACCGTTTCCGGTGTCACGGCAGTTTGATGAACGGGAGAAGTCCCGTTTTTTTGTTGAATTAATTGCCGGGAGAATATTTCTCCGAGTAATCATGAAACATCTGATTGAACAGCGCGTCTTTATGACGGGTTTCGCGGAGAGACTTGTGAACGTTCAGGCTGTGAGCTTCCGCGTCAATCACGCAGCTTCCAATCCGTCTGCTTATAAGGTATAAATCATCAGATCGCGGCTGCTTTTGTCGTCTTCTGCACAGTAAATCATAGATTCTCTGTACTTCATTATTGTATTAAAAGAATGGATGGATGTGCACGCATCATGAATAATACAAAAAAACTCTTAACACTTATCCGGTTAAGAGTTTTGAGGTTCGGTTACATAAGGAATTTTAAGAGCGCTTCGGGATCCAGACCTTCTTCTTTTTCCACAGAGGCCTGATCGCCGTGCGTCACATAATGATCCCCGATCCCGGTGTCTTTCATCATAAGGGTATACCCATGATCGTTTGCCCACTCCATCATGGCGCTTCCCAGGCCTTCTGCCTTCATGTCGGTTTCATACACGATCAATTCCGGCTGAATCCTGCAAAGGGTTTCCATGACTTCTTCATCCAAAGGTTTAAAGAAGCGGCAATTTACGACATCTGCGCGGATTCCGTGTTCTTCCAGAAGCTTTTGAACTCTTCTGACATTCGGACCGTACGTACAAATAACCGGAATATCTTTGGAAATCTCTCCGAAGACTTCCCAAGAGCCTACCGGAACCGTGGTTTCATCGGTCACATCGGCCGGTTTCCGAGTGTTTCCGCGCGGATAACGGACCGCGAACGGATGTTTTTGCGCAAATGCGGTGTTCAGCAGTTTCTGTGCTTCATCCGCATCTTTTCCTTCCGCGATGATCATGTGCGGCAATGCCCGTAACATTCCTATATCGAATACGCCGTGATGGGTCGCACCGTCATGACCGACGATTCCGGCCCGGTCGATACCGATGACCACCGGCAAATCCATCCGGCAGATATCGTGATTGAGCTGGTCGTAGGCGCGCTGAAGGAATGTGCTGTATACGCAAAGATACGGGCGCTTCCCCGATACCGCAAGCCCCGCAGCCATGGTTGCCGCGTGTTCTTCTGCGATTCCTGTGTCAAACGAGCGGTCCGGGAACTCCCTGAAGAAGTTCTCCAGCTTGGATCCGACTTTCATTGCCGGTGTCAGGCATACGATATCCCGGTTCTTCCGCGCAAGATCGGATAAATGATCCGCCATGACCGCGCTCCAGGAGGTTTCATCCGGGTTTTGGACTTTCAGAGGCTTTCCGGTCTTGATGTCAAACGGTCCTACTCCGTGCCATTTTCCGGTTTGATCGTTCTCACAGGGCTTATATCCCTTTCCCTTTTCGGTGCACACATGCACGACGACGGTATGATCCTGGGCTTTTTCTTTCGCCGTTCCCAAAGCTTTCAGAAGATCCTTCATATTGTGTCCGTCAATCGGACCGAGGTAATCCAGGCCGAACTCTTCAAAGATGCCTCCGTTAACGACCATGTCGCGGATCGTTCCTTTCATGTTCGCAAGACGGGAGAACAGAGTTTTTCCGAATTGTGTTTTCTTCAGACCGGACTTTAAATCCTGTTTGAGAGCCGTGTATAACGGGCTGATGCGAAGACGCGCAAAACTCTTGGATAAGAATCCGACATTTTCGGAAATTGACATGTGGTTGTCATTGAAAATGATGATCATACGGCGGTTTTCATCGCCGATTTCGTTGAGCGCCTCCAAGGACATGCCGGATTCCAGGGCACCGTCCCCGATGACCGGGATGATCTGATAGTCTTCATGATTCAGATCGCGCGCAACCGCCATGCCTAAAGCCGCGGATAAAGATGTCGAACTGTGTCCGGCTTCCCAGACATCATGTTCGCTTTCGGAACGCTTTTGGAATCCGGAGATTCCCTTATATTGACGTAATGATGAAAAATCCTTGGCGCGTCCGGTCAGGATCTTGTGCACATAGCACTGATGACCTACGTCAAAGAAGATTTTGTCTTTCGGAGAGTCAAACGATTTGTGAAGCGCAACAGTTAACTCTACAACCCCAAGGTTGCTGGCGAGGTGTCCGCCCGTTTTCGAAACAGATTCGATGAGAAACCGGCGGATGTCATCGGACAGATCTTCCAGCTGTTCGACGGAAAGATCCTTCAGGAATGAAGGGTCCTTGATATCTGTAATCTTCATGGTATCCCACCTTCGTATCAGTAGTATAGCACGAAAAGAATCCAAACAGAAAAAGAGTTCCGTATTCCGCGGAACTCCGGAAAAACAGCGATTACAGAAGCTGAAGGCTCAGCGCGATCATCAGCTGGCCGATGTAATACAGGGAGAGATTTGTGATACGCAGGGAGAACTTGGACTCTTTACCGAACGTATTCAGAATCAGTACGATATCACTGATCAAGAAGAGGAAGGCACCGGCTGAGAACAGTTTCGTAAATGCCGAACCGGTTTCCGGCATGTTGCCGGCAGCAACGCAGTTCATGATCACAATGGCGCCGAGATAGAAGATGCCGCTCGCTTGCGTGTTCGTTCCGTTTTTATACGGTCAAAAAAACGAACGGAAAAATCCGTTCGATACATAATGCCTGTTTCGGCTCATAGATCATTGCGCGTTTCTCAAAGAGAAGCGGTGTTTCATCAGGTTGGTCTTATCTGCATATATTTTACTATGCAGATAGGAAGAGAAACGGGGAAGGAAAAACGTGTTTTATTGACCTATTCGTTTTGATATCTCACTCATTGAGTCTGAAAACACGATAAAGTTATCAATATTGTTCTTAGAAATCTTAAACTTGGGTTTTCGTTTTTCTCCGCTGGGCTGAACTCCTTGGTTGAACTCAGCCAGTACCTCTAGAAAATTTATCCTATTCAACTCGATTATATGCATCTTTATAAACTTTACCGAATTCTTCATTCTTTTTTAATAACTGAGTGTCCTATATAATTAATTCATAAAGAGGTATCATATGTCACGTTCATTCTCTCATTCCGTGATCGGAAAAATCATTCTCATTCTATTCGCGTTGATCCTTTTTGCGGGAGCTGCGCTGTTCTTCATGTACAAGGCAAACACTCCTTTCACGGAGTATGTCGACTATCAACTCGCGTATCATTATGAAGAAACCGGAGACTACGAAAACATCATCAAGTACTACAAGAAGATCAATACCGAGGAATCGCTTTCTTACCTTGATGAAACCTACAGCGAATATGCAAAGAAACTTCTGGAAGAAGGAAACTATCTGAAGGCACTGAAGATGTATCAATCCATGTCTAAAATGACCCGCACCCAGCGTGAACACCTACAGGAGTTGATCCAAACAGATGATTTCATCAACGGAATTCAGGAAAATCTCAAAGACCCGAACCTCTCCGAAGAAGACATCCCGGAATATATCCCCGTCAAAATCACCGCGGAAAACTTTGACGATTATTTCTTCTTCAACGAGGAACTTCATCCGAACCTGGATACCGGGGAAGGCACTACTTTCTATCTTCATTTACGTGATGAAATCAAACCGGTCTTTGATTATGAAAACGAACTGAATACGGTTTCCGCCTCTTATTCCTATTCCGAAGTCACTTATTCCTACCGGCATTTCCAAATGGGTTCCAAAGAAAACGAGCGGACACCTGCGGTCATATTCACGATCCGCGATTATCCGAACTTTTACTTCCGTTCTTTCTCAGACCGTAAAGAGAGCGATTACTTAACGAAGTTGGACATTACCTACCTTTCCTACGGTTATTATTCCCCATCAGATCCTTACGATATTTCTCTTGCCCAAAACATCAAGATTGAAAGCGCAGAAGGTATTCTGTTTATAAAACCCGAAGCGTTAAAGTAACACCCGATTGACACCCACCCCGAATTCAGCCGTTGGGAATGTTGATTTCCCGCTCGTAATATAGGGAAAACACGAAGAGTATCAATTGTGATATCGTCTTGCCCTCTCTATATCTTTCAACGCCTTTTCCGCTTCTTCCTTCGTTCGGTATAGCCTTCTTTCTCAATGATCCGTAAGGTGTTCATACTTCCTCCTTTCCATCAAAAAAGCACTCCGGAGAGTGTTCAATTTAAAACTCTGTATAAATTCCAAATCCATAATTCAATCCCGCTTTCATAGCCAACGCCAAATTTGAGTCTTTCATTATGTTCGATTCTTTGAAAACAGCCAAGCAATCACTCAATTTATCTCGAGGGATGAAGTCACTCTCATAATCATCAATCAAAACCCCTTTAATTGAGTTCAATTTCCCCATAATACCAGTTTTGAACAATTGATCCATTTCTTCTTGAGAAATAGTAAACACAGCAACATTATCTTTGCTGTATTCTGCAGATAAGCACTCCTCAATTCCCTTTTGATTTTTTGGAACTGCTATGTGTCTTTGAAAATCGTCAATCATCTATTTTATCCTCGTTAATAAAATGGGTCGCCTGTTCATATCCTTCTTTGGTTCTGCCCCGGATTTTGCCATTCACAACTATATTAATCATGTCGTTTCCGTTTTCTCTAATTATCATTTTTGCTGTTTCGACGATTTGTATCTAGTTAGAAGTTTTACCTTCTTCCGCCTCTGTACGGCTTCGCTCC
>CACYEP010000201.1 GCA_902773425.1 uncultured Erysipelotrichaceae bacterium
ACCCTTCCGGCAAAGGAGTCTTCTTATTCTGCAGATAAATCCATCCGTTCAATACGGCCAATCCCCCGACAACCGCGAGGGCTGCCAGAATCTGCGTAAGAGTCATTGTTTATACCAGTCCTGCCAATCCGCTGAACGCTAAGGCCATCAATGCCGCGATAATCAGCGCAATCGGATTTCCCTGGAAACTGCGGTAGAGCTTCTTGTTGTTTAAGCGTTCACGCAAGGTGGCGAACACATAGACTACGAAGAAGAATCCTACAGAGATACCTAACGCGTTGACCATGGTTGCGGTGAACCCGTAACCCTTGGAGATGTTCTGCATGGTCGCATATAAGACCGCGCAGTTGGTTGTGATCAGCGGTAAGAAGATACCTAAGGATTTGTATAACGCCGGAACGAAACGCTTTAAGAACATTTCGATGAACTGGACGAAGCTTGCGATGACTAAGATGAAGGTCACCAATTCAAGATATTCCAGATGCAGCGGACGTAAGATGTAACGGTATAACGACCAGGTGATCGCCGAGCTTCCCACGATAACGAAGATAACCGCGAGGCCCATGCCGGATGCGGATTTCTTCTTGTTGGTGACACCCAACAGCGGACAGAATCCGAAGAAGTGCACCAGGATGACGTTATCGATCAATACAGTGTTTAAGAATAAAGATAAGTAGTTCATGCTGCTGCCTCCGCTGTATTCGCCGCGTTCTTCGCAGCTTCCGCTTCTTCCTTCGCTTTTTCTTCGGCAAGTTTCGCCGCTTTCGCTGCTTCACGTTCTGCCTTGAGTTTTAATGCCGCCTTGATTCTTTCCTGACGCAGTTCTTCCTTGCGTGCATCGTCCCAGCGGTTCTTGTAACCGGTGAAGATTGCCGCGAGGATACCGAAGGTTAAGAATCCGCCCATCGCCTTGGTGAAGAATCCTAAGCGCAGGCTTTCCGGAAGGATCGTCAGTTCGAAGATCTGATTTCCGGTGAACGGGTTGGATAAACTCCATCCGCCGTTTCCGAAGAACGAACGGATGATGGACATCGAGAACTGCGCAATTGCGTAGCCTAAGCCCTGTACCAATGCGTCCTTGGCGCTGTCTGCGATATTCGACTTGGACGCGCACGCTTCCGCGCGGCCCAGGATGATGCAGTTAACAACGACTAAGGAAATAAACGAACCCATGTTGTCATAAAGAATCGGCGCATACGCCTTTACCAGCATTTCCGCGATGGAAACGAAGGTAGCGATGACAACGATGAATACCGGAATACGGACTTCGTTCGGGATCAGTTTCCGTAAAAGAGAAATCAATACATTCGAGCAAAGAAGCACCAACAATACGATGACGCTCATGCCTAACGCGTTATCTAAGGATGTAGTAACACCCAAGACCGCGCATACACCCAAATACTGAATGAATAACGGGTTTTCCAGTAACAGGGATTGCCAGAAATTAGGTTTTTTCATGTGTCTATACCCCCTGCCTATTCATAATCCAGTCCGGCCTGGAGACGGTAATGCTTCATGCCGTAGATTAATCCGTTTTTCACTGCGGTGCTTGAAATCGTCGCGCCCGAGATCGTATCAAGTTCTTCCGGATTCGTTAAACCGATCACGCTGTCGATGAACTTCTGCTCCGCGACCTGCGAACCGTAGCCCTTGGTTTCCCCATGCTGGGTAACAGTATAACCGACAACTTTTCCTTCCGGATCCAGCGCAATCATGAAGGTAATGGAACCGACTCCGCCGTATCCGTTTACCTTCATCTTGTAGACGTATGTTCCGTTTCCGCAGTCGTAAATCGCGTCAATGGAACCTTCCGTATCGCCCTGCACTTCCATCTTCGAATACTCCGCACCCGGCATGACCGTTTCAAGACCTTCTCTGTCTTTCGCGACTTCACGCGCATTGATCACCGGTGCGGTAAGGCTGTTGGTAAGAGATAAACCGGCAGCCGCCAGACCTGCGACCAGTCCTAAGACCAGTGCCAATTTCAATATCTTTTTCATTCGCCTGCCTCCGTTACATCCTTCATAACCGCGCTGCAAGCCGCCATCGCGGAGCGGGATGTAAATGTAGCTCCGGTGACCGAATCAACCGAGGAATCCGGGTTTGCAAGATCCAATCCCGCAAACTGATCGAGGAATTCCGGTTCCATCGTCATATCACCGATATACTTCGAATCGTTGAACTGGACATATTCCAGCGAAACGATCTGTTTATCCGCATTGACCGTAACCTTGTAGACGTTCTTCGCTTTATCCGGATTTTCGGAATGTTCAAGAACATATCCCCAAGCTTCCACCGTGTAAACCGTGTTGTCGCCTTCCTGTACCTTTTCCAGGATCACCGGTTCAAAGTCGGAGAAGTCCGCACTGATGACCTGCGGTTTATCATGGTTCAGGAACGGTTCTTCCACCGGTTCCGCCGGTTCGATCGCCTGTAAGGACGGAGACACGAAACCAACGACCATGAGCGAAACTACCAAGGTGACGACCGTTACCAATAACGGACGGTTCGCCTGGATTCTTCTCTTCGGATTTTCTTTCTTTTCTGTCAGGGAATCAATCCACGGTGTCAGCATGTTCACGAATAATACCGCGAACATCGTGCCTTCCGCCA
>CACYEP010000202.1 GCA_902773425.1 uncultured Erysipelotrichaceae bacterium
GATGATAAAACTTTCCAGCGCTTCATACGGTTCTTCATACAAGGGCTTCAGCATAAACGTACGGTCCAATAACTGTCCCTTCCGGATAAACAGTCCCTGTAACGCGATATATCCTTTATCGAAATAACAGTTGAACGCGTCCACATCCTTACGGTTATCAAAGTCGATCTGCTGTTTATCGGACACATAGTCGATAGACTCCAGCATATCCTGATACTTCTTGGCGTCCTCGTAGCGCATTTCTTCGCTTGCCGCATCGCGCTTTTCCCTTAACATTCTGCGCACATCCGCAGTATCCCCGTTTAAGAATGTCACCAATCCCTTGTACATCTGTTTATAGACATCCGGATCGATTTCATATTCGCAAGGCCCTAAGCATTGACCCATATGATAGTAAAGGCATACCTTCTTGGGAAGAGTTTTGCACTTGCGCATCGGATAAAGACTTTGTAACAGTTCATAGGTATTGCGGGCAGCCGTTGCGTCCGGATACGGACCGAAATAGCGTGCGTCCGCATGTTTTTTCAAATCCCGCACCACCTGAAGAGTCGGATACTTTTCCTTGGTTAAACGCAGATACGGATAACTCTTGTCATCCATCAGCATAATATTGTAGCGCGGACGGTGTTTCTTGATCAGATTGATTTCCAGTAACAGCGCTTCCTTCTCGGTGGAAGTCACGATATAGTCAAAATCACGCACGTTGGAAACCATCTTCGTGGTTTTATAGTCGTGCGCGCCGACAAAATATTGATTTACCCGGTTATGAAGGTTTTTCGCTTTTCCGACATAGATGATCCGGTCGTTCTTGTCCTTCATTTGGTAAGAACCCGGTTTATTCGGAAGGGTCGCCAACTTGGCCTTCAGTTTTTCATCAACCATTGGAACCTCCGAAATGAACGACGGTCGCTCCCGCTCCGCCTTCCGAGGCATCTGCCACGCCGAAATCCTTTACGGTCTTATTGCGTTTTAGATAATCCCATACCGCCTTGCGCAGTTTTCCGGTTCCGTATCCGTGAATGATCCGCACGAACGATGCCTTATGCACGACCGCACGGTTGATATATTGATCCAATACCGGCATCGCTTCCGCCACCGTCATACCGATCAGATTCAGTTCGCTCGGGAAAGATTCCGGCACGAATTCCTTGCGTGCCTTCCGCCTTGTCTTCTCCTTCGGAAGTTCCTTTTCCTTCTTCAGTCCGTCGGCTGTAGTGCGTACGGTTAACCCGCGCACATCCAATGTCACCCGGTCGTTTTTGATCTGGGTAACGGTCCCGATCTGATTGTTCTTGAGAATACGGACAATATCCCCGACTTTCAAAGTATCGGCGCTCTGTTGTTCCTCTTCTTCCTCACGGATATCGAGCACTTCTTTTATTGTATTTTTATAACGCACCGTCTCCGGCAAGGAATATTCCGACTTTGCGCGAAGTTCCGCGATCAATTCATCCGCAGTCTCCAATCGTTCCGCGTATTCTTTTTCCATGTCCTCGCGGAACTTGGTCATGTAGCGTTCTTTTTCATTTTCAAGCTTGTTCTTTTCTTTGCGGAGATATTCGTTCAGCTGCGTATTTTCTTCAAGACGCGCGCTTAATTCTTCGCTCAGCGCTTCATTGCGCGCTTCTTCCTTACGGAGGCGTTCCATGAACTTATCGGTATCGGTCGCTTCCGCCTTTTTCATTTCTCTGGCCTTATCCACCAGTTCCTTCGGGAATCCGTACCGCTCCGCAATATCAAACGCATTGGACTGCCCGACCGTTCCCTCCTTGTAGCGGTAGGTCGGTTCCAGTCTGTTCAGATCGAATTCCATCGAAGCAATCAGTACATCGTCATGCTCCAGGGCGTAACGCTTTAATTGTTCATAATGCGTGGACGCGATGAAAAAGATCCCGTGTTCCCGGAAATAATCCAGGGTCGCGGTTGCGAGTTTTTCGCCTTCCTTCGGATCCGTCCCCGAAACAAGTTCATCAATCAGAACCAATGATTTCGTATCGGCCTTACGGAAGATATCCGCCAAAATCGCCATGTGGGCAGAAAACGTACTCAAAGACTGTTCAATGGATTGGGAGTCCCCGATATCTACGAATATATTACGGTAGAACGGGATGATTGCCTCTTCCGCCGGCACCGGAATCCCCGCGTACGTCATTAACGCGAACAGCCCGATGGTTTTCAGGGATACGGTTTTTCCGCCGGTGTTCGGTCCGGTGATTAATAAGACTCTGTGCGGATCGGCCAAGCGGTAATGGTTTCTTACGGCCGTTTTCGGATCCAGCAATGGATGCCATGCGCCTTTGAGATCCAGAACATCTTCTTCGCTCAAGGAGGCCGTGACACCTTCAAACGATCTTCCGTATTCCGCCTTCGCAAATAACGCATCCAGAAGACTCAGTGTTTCCATATTCGCTTCCAGCTGATATGCCTCCTTCGCGACTAAAGAAGAAAGATACCGCAGGATTTTCTCTACTTCACGTGCTTCTTTTTGCCTTGCGGCCAGTACGGCGTTGTTGAAGGGAATCAATTCTCCCGGTTCAAGATATACCGTATTCCCCGAAGCGCTCTCATCGTATTGAATTCCTCCGAGAATATTTTTCTGGGAAACCTTCGCCAATAACACTACGCGGTCGTTTCGCTCCGCGGTGATGGAATCCGTCAAAGACGATGCGTGCGAAGAGATATACGCGTGCGCCCTCTTATCGAGTTCTTTTCTGGATTCGGTAATGGACCGGCGGATCTTCGCAAGTTCCGGGGAAGCGTGATCGGAGATTTTTCCGTCCGAAGTAATACAGCGGTCGATCTTCGCCGCCAGATCATCCACCGTGCGCAAAGATTCCGTCAGTTCCGTGACTTCCCCCATATCTTTATCAAAACGTGCCGTATAGCCCTGTATACCGCGGATTCCCGTATTGTGCGAGGAAATATTCATCAGATCCGTAATC
>CACYEP010000203.1 GCA_902773425.1 uncultured Erysipelotrichaceae bacterium
CCGCGTTTTTTCGTTCAGTACAATTCCGCGATGAAGATCAGCGCAACCGTCGCGTCGCCGTACGCGAAGATTTTTCCCGACCTGTCGTATGTCATGTCGGAGCCTTTATTGTACCAGCCTACCATACCTTTACGCAGATGAAACGCCTGGATCTGACCCCCGATATCATTCAGATATCCGATGTTCTGTCCGACTTTTCCTCGTATATACTTCATTACTCCTCTACGACAACCGGCGCTGCCGTAAACGAATATTTTACGCAAACCGGTTTTTCAAAATACAGGACCTCAAAGATTCCGTCACCGACATGATACATCGACTTCAGGGACGGATTCTTCTCCAGCATTTCGGCACGGATTTCATCCCGGTCATCGCGGATCAGTTTTGTTTTGACACGCACCCAGGTTCCGTCCTTCTCCATTCCGCAGAGTTCCGCATTCGGATTTTTCATCAGCTGCGCGTAAACGTCCTTGGTATTGTTGGTGCAGGTATACGCTTTTCCTTCAATCTCCGCAATTGCCCCGAACGGACGCACCCGCGGCAGATTTCCCTCAACCGTCGCAAGATAGAATACTCCGGTCTTCTTTAACTCTTCTACGATTTTATTCATACTGATACCTCCGTATATTTTCAGTATAACACGAAAACGGAAATTCATCTTTTTGCGGGCCCTGCATCGCTTTCTTTTGAAACATCTGTTATGATATTCAGGCTGTAAGGGAGAAACCATGATCAAAGATAAGCTTTTCTACAAACGATTATTTAAAATCATCCTGCCTCTGTTGGTGCAGCTCGTAATTTCTTTTTGCGTACAGATGCTGGATACGGTCATGGTCGGTGCCCTCGGAGATAACGCTGTCTCCGGTGTAACACTTGCTTCCCAGCCCTACTTTATCTTCAATACGCTGATTTTCGGATTTACCTCCGGAGGCTCTATCCTGATTTCCCAGTATTGGGGCAAACAGGACATTCCCCATATCCGCAAAGTCATGTCCATCATGATGTGGTCGGTATTCCTGATTTCAGTGACCTATATGTCCGTTTGCTACTTCCTGCCGGATAAGATTATCGGTATCTTCTCGGATGATCCGGTCTTGATTGCGGAAGGCGTCGGATATCTTAAAACCGTTATTTGGGCCTACCTGTTCAACGCTCTGGCAACCTCGTACTTCTCTTCAATGACAGCTAAGGAAAATGCCCGTGTATCCGCATTCGTATATGTCATATCCTTCGCAGTGAATGTGGTTGCCAACTATGCATTTATCTTCGGACACTTCGGCGCAAAACCGATGGGAATCGCCGGGGCAGCGCTCGGAACGGTGATTGCCCGCGGCGCAGAACTTCTGATGGCGTTCTTATATGCCCGCTACGCAGAAAATGATATCCGGTTCCGTTTATCCGATCTTGCGCGCATTGATTTTGCCTTAATACCGACATTCTTCAAGACCAGTTTCCTAGTGCTGGCGGATGATTTGGTCTGGAGTTTAAATACTTCGGCACAGGTTGCGGTCATCGGTCATCTGAATTCGGACTTTGTCGCAGCCGCTTCCATCGCCTCCGTCGCCCAGAATTTCGCGCTGATCATTGTCTACGCGGTAAGCCGGGCCGCCGCGATCACCATGGGGAAAATCATCGGTGAAGGCGATTACGCGTATGCCCGCAAAGCGGGGAATACCTTCCTTGTGATTTCCGGGTTCGTGGGACTGTTCGCAAGCGCCGTTACCCTTTTGATGCGCACACCGATCCTGGCCATGTATCCGAATATCTCGGAAACCACCAGATCCCTGGCATTCTCCGTCATGACTGTCATCTCGATCATTCTGATTCCTTCGGGATTGGAAAATTCAACCATCGTCGGGATACTGAGGGGTTCCGGAGATACGGCATTTGCCTTCTGGTGCGATACGCTTTGCATGTGGGGAATCGGCTTTACGATGGGATGTCTTGCGGCCTTTGTGTGGAAACTTCCGGTGCTTTACGTGTATTTCTTCTTACGCTGTGATTGCTTCGTAAAAGTCATCATATCCTCCGCAAGAGTTCTTAAGGGAAAATATATCAGGGATGTTACAATCAGTGCCTAGCGCAGTTTTTCAGCGCAAAAAAAAGAGCCCCGGTTTTCTAAGGCTCTTTCGATACGTACGTATTACTTATCCGTTCCCGGTGCAGTGTAAGTCTCACTGTAAATTACATAATCTTTCCAAGTGTATTCGACCAAAACGGCAGCACCTTGTACGCCGTATTGATCTTCAATAGATTTAGCAACTTCTTCGAATGTAGAGCTGCCGTTTGCCAAACCTTCCTTCAGCGAATCCCTGAAAAGATCAGTTTTTACCAGTTCTTCCGTCAGGCCGTTCGTTGTATCCTTGGAAAAATCATAGGAAATAATCAGAGTATTCTCCTTTATAGACGCCGTAATATATTCAGAATCGTTTCCGGCTTTGAAATTTCCCAGGATGCTGGGATCCGCCGCAGCGAAATCTTCCAGCGTCTTCGGTGCTTCAGGCTCTTTGATTTCTTCGGGTTCTTTAACTTCTGTGTTCCCGGTAGGCTCTGCCGGTTCGTTTGATTTTGAACCGCACGCTGAAAGCGTCATAACCATGGCAAACACAAGTAACAGTGATAATAATGATAATAATAATTTTTTCATAGTAATCCCTCCGACGGTTTATCTTCGGGTAAATATTATCACAAAAAGCTTTTTAAGGTACAAAAAAACCATGATCCTGCACGGGTCATGGTTTTCGTTTGACTATTTATTTTGGAAGTATTCGTCAATGGAAACTGCCGCTAACTTGCCGGCACCCATTGCCTTGATAACCGTAGCCGCACCGGTAACCGCATCACCGCCTGCGTAAACCGCATCTTTGGAAGTCTTGCCACCATCATCGACAACAATGCCGCCTCTGCGGTTGACTTCGATATCCGGAGTCGTGTTCTTGATCAACGGGTTCGGGGTGGTTCCCAAAGCCATGATGACAACGTCGACATCAATGTCATATTCGCTGCCTTCGATTGCGATCGGACGTCTTCTTCCGGATGCGTCCGGTTCGCCCAATTCCATCTTCACGCAGCGGATTCCCGTAACGTTGAAGTTTTCATCGCCTTTGATTTCCACCGGGTTGGTTAAAAAGCGGAAATCGATTCCTTCTTCCACCGCATGTTCATATTCTTCTCTTCTGGCCGGTAATTCCTCTTCGGAACGGCGGTAGATGATATAAACATGTTCCGCACCTAAACGTAATGCCGAACGGCAAGCGTCCATCGCAACGTTTCCGCCTCCGACAACCGCAACTTTCCTGCCGTGAACGACCGGTGTCGCATTGTTCGGACGGTATGCCTTCATGAGGTTGATACGGGTCAGGAATTCATTCGCGGATAATACACCGTTATAGTTTTCTCCCGGAATCTTCATGAACATCGGCAAGCCTGCGCCGGTTCCTACATAAACCGCTTTAAATCCCTGTTCGAATAAATCATCGATGGATTCACTGCGTCCGATGACAACATCTTTTACGATCTTGACGCCTAACTGTTCAAGTTTCGCGACTTCCTTCGCAACGATATACTTCGGAAGACGGAATTCCGGAATACCGTATACCAATACACCGCCGATTTCATGGAGCGCTTCAAATACGGTTACATCGTATCCCTTCTTCGCCAAGTCACCTGCCGCGGTCAATCCGGAAGGACCGGAACCAATAACTGCCACTTTGATACCGTTGGATTCAGGCTTTACAGCCGGTTCATCATGCGCGTTATGCCAGTCGGCAACGAAACGTTCGCACATACCGATCGCAATCGGTTTCTGTTTGAAACGTCTTGTGCATAAGCTTTCGCACTGGCTTTCCTGCGGGCAGACACGTCCGCAAACCGCCGGAAGATTCGAAGATTCGGAGATTACATCGTAAGCTCCCTTGAAATCTCTTTCTTTTAAGTGCTGCAGGAATTCCGGAATATTGATTCCTACCGGGCATCCCTGTACGCACGGTTTATTACGGCAATTCAGGCAGCGTGTTGCTTCCTCAACCGCCTGTTCCTCGGTTAAGCCTAACGCTACTTCGTTAAAATTGTGAGCTCTTACAGCCGGTTCCTGTACCGGCATTACCGGACGATCAGACATTAGTGGACCTCCTTCTTGTATAAGTTGCACGCTTCATCATACGCTTTGCGTTCTTCCGTGAAGTAAATGCGGGAACGTTTCATCGCTTCATCGAAGTCAACTTCGAATCCGTCGAAGTCCGGACCGTCGATGCACGCAAACTTCATTTCGCCGCCTACGGTCAAACGGCATCCGCCGCACATACCGGTTCCGTCGATCATGATCGGGTTCATCGAAACGATGGTCTTGACGTTGTACTTCTTGGTTAACGCAACCACGAATTTCATCATGATCAACGGTCCGATGGTGATGACTTCGTCATACTGTTCCCCGGCATCCAAAAGTTCCTGTAACGCGTTGGTTACCAAGCCCTTATGTCCGTTGGAACCGTCATCGGTCATCTGGATATATCTGGTGCTGCAAGCCTTGAACTCGTCTTCCAGAATAATTAAATCCGTGTTGCGGAAGCCTACGATGGAATGGACTTCGCATCCCATTTCATGCAACTTTTTCGCGATCGGATACGCGATTGCGCAGCCTACGCCGCCGCCTACGACCGCAACCTTCTTCAAGCCTTCCAGTTCGCTCGGTTTGCCTAAAGGACCTACGAAATCCTGTAAGCAGTCGCCTTCCTTGAGCTGATCCAGTTCAAACGTCGTCGCGCCGACGATCTGATAAATAATGGTGACATATCCGGTCTTCGGATCCGCATCCGCAATCGTTAACGGAATACGTTCACCGTTTTCGTTTACACGTAAGATAATGAACTGACCCGGCTGTCCCTTTTTCGCAACATACGGAGCGTTGATTACCATACGGGAAACCGTTGGATTTAACGAATCTTTCTTTACGATTTCAAACATTGCCTTTCTCCTTCTCTGTTTGTGAATTCATTCACCTAACTATTATACCTGTTTCTTCCGCGGAAAAAATATCTTTTTTTCCGATTTCGGAGCGGACATGAAAAAAAGAGACTTCTTTTGAGAGAAATCTCTTGATGTTTACGCTTTTTTCTCTTTGTATTTCCGGTAAACAATGTATCCTGCCGTAAATACGAATACCAAAAGTGAAATAAACTGCGATGTCGATAAGATGCCTACCGCGCCTCTTTCCAGGTCTCCGCGGATAAATTCGACCGCGAATCTTCCGACGCAATAACACATCAGATAGGTCAGGATTACCGTGCCATCCTTCTTGGACTTCTTGAATACGATCATCAAAATCACAAAGTGGATGAAATTCAGAAGACTGGAAAGAAGCTGGGACGGAAACAATGCGACGCCGTTCGGCGCATAGGAAGAATGTTCGAAGATGATATGCGGGAACCCTTCGTAATGCACACCGTAACAGCATCCGGCAAGGAAGCATCCGATTCTTCCGAATCCTTGAGCCAATGCGACTCCGGGAATGGCACAGTCCGCCAGTTTCAAAAACGGCATATCATGTTTCCGGCAATACCGCCATGCGCTGAAGATCCCGCCTAAGATTCCTCCATAGAGCACCCAGCCGTCCAATACGTTTGCCAGAATGGACGGATTCTTGATGATATCCGGAAGGATTGTCACCAGGTACAGCAGTTTCGCGAACACAAAACCGCCCACCACCGCAACAATTGCCATATCCATGATTTTCTCCGAATAAATGCCTTTGCGCTTGGCATTGTATTCGGTCATGAGTACAGCGGACAGTACGCCGATGGCGATCATGAGTCCGTAGCCGTGTACCGTAAACGGCCCTATCGAGAATAAGTCATTGTACATAGATTAATGTTTCCGCGCGTAATCCACAAGCCGGATGATCACCGGACTCAGGATCACATTGATCAATAATTCAAACACAAAGTTTAATCCGACCAGTCCCACAAACATGAACTTGACGATTTCTTCGCCGTATCCGTTCATGACCGCAAGATCTTTCACAGCCGGAATAAAGAAGAGCACGCATCCCAGTAAGAAGATGCCGGTATTTACCACCGGGCAGGTCACTGCGGACACAATGGTTGCGCCGTAACGGTTTTTCTGTTCCAGAGCCTTAAATACGAATCCGGATAATAATCCGGCCATCGCGCCTTTCACCAATACCGTCACAACCGTTCCGAACGGGTTATACCCCATAAAGAACGACGCATCCCCTGATAATAATACCACTGCTCCGAACACAAGGCCCAGCCACAGCCCGGCAACCGGTCCGACCAGCGCGGCTCCCACGACGATCGGAATCAAAACCAGCGACACTGAGAACGGTCCGAAACGGATCTGTGCGCCGATAAACTGCAGGATGACCACGACAGCAGTCAGAATGGCAAGAATCACCAAGTCATGTGTACGGTTATGTTTCATATTCATCTACCTCCGTATCTTTCCTGAAAAAAAGATACCTTTCTATTATAATCATTTTTATCTTTTCGTCATTAAGAATTGCTCATTCGGTCCGGTATCGTTTCGCCGCGTCCTCCAATTCGCGCAAAAATTCTTCCCGAAGATCCTCCGGTTCCAGGATTTCCATGGATTCCAGATATTGCTGTGCCAGGAACTTTGCGCCTTTCCGGCTTGCAGATACCGTGATGGTGAAGGTCTCTTCATCTTTCGGCATGACAAATACTTCCGTCCCGAAAAGGTCCATCATGTGATCCATGATCCGTTCATGACATAGGAACTGCACTCTCTCCAAAGGACCCGCAAACATGAACAGTTGGTTCTTCGCATACTCATACGCGTCATCTGTCTTCTCGAGCGGAATCACATTGTCCGCAGTCATATGGGAATGTTTCATACGGTCCAGGCGGTAATGCCCGAAACCCGGATGGTGTTTGCTGGTGGCGATCATATATGCCCTGGAATCCGCATAGACAATATAACGCGGCTCCACCGTATACTGTTTGGCGCGCTTGGGCACCAGGTTCTTGTTCACATCATAGTGAAGATATGTAAACTCCAGTTCCTTTCCTTCCCGGATCGCATCCGACACCAGATGAATCGTATACACCAATTCCGAGTTCTCCGTCTTCCGGTTATTGGGAAGATAGACATTGGAGCGGTAATCCTGACGCTGATAACGGCTCTGGGTGTGCAATAGTTTTTCAATCATCGCATCGCTTTGATTCTGTGAAATAAAATGGGACGCGTGAATCGCGTTGCACAACAGCAGCACCTCTCCGGGTTCAAACTGTCTTTCTTCCAGATAATACCCTTTTCCGTTGTCTTCGTAGCGGCTGATCTTGATGCCGTCCTGTTCGAGAATATCCATATTGGAATACAGTGTTCTGCGTTCCAGATTCAGGCCGTAAGATTTCAGAAGATGTTCCTGAAGCTGCTTGGTTGTCAGAATATGATCCTCATCGGAATACTCGCGTAAAATATCCAGCAATGCCAGCGTACTGTGCTTTTTTTCTGCCATACAAATCCCTCCGGCTTTATTGTATCATCTGGCAGATTTTTAGCACAACACGTTTCCTATAATGCAGACAAATAAAGGAGCGCTTATGACCGAGAACAAGCTGTTTATCACCATCAACCATATTGAAGACTACAACGGATTCTCCGCAATCCGCCCGGGGAAGAAAATGCTGCTGCGCAAGGAGCCGAAAAACTACTATGACGAAGAAGCCATCGCCGTATTCACCGAACACGGAGTACGCTGCGGATATGTAGCGAATTCCACCCATACGGTCGCTTCGGGGACTCATTCCGCAGGCTATATCCATCATCTTTTCCCGGAGGAATCCTCTTGCGAAATCCGATTTATCACCGAAGAGATCGCCATTGCCGAATTAATCCTGTAGTCAATAAAAAAAGGCCGCTTCACGCAAGCGGCCTTTGATATGTATTCTAGTAATCCAGAACTTCCAGTTTGAAATAAGCCTGCGGATGTGCGCATACCGGGCAAACCGTCGGAGCTTCTTTGCCGACATGGATATGACCGCAGTTCATGCACTTCCATACATAGGTATCGTCTTTCTTGAAGACAACGCCGTTTTCAAGGTTTTCGAGAAGTTTCAGATAACGTTCTTCATGATGCTTTTCGATTTCTCCGACTTTTTCGAATAAATCGCCGATCTTATCGAAGCCTTCTTCTCTCGCTTCTTCCGCCATTCTCTTGTACATGGTGGTATGTTCGAAGTTTTCACCTTCCGCCGCTGCACGTAAGTTTTCCGGAGTCTTGCCGATGCCTTTCAATAATTTGAACCACATCTTCGCATGCTCTTTTTCATTTTCCGCTGTTTCAAGGAAAATCGCAGAGATCTGTTCGTAGCCTTCCTTCTTTGCTACGCTTGCCCAATACGTGTATTTGTTACGCGCCTGGGATTCACCCGCAAATGCTTCCTGCAGATTCTTTTCGGTCTTTGTTCCAGCTAAATCTTTCATTGTATGTGTCCACCTTTCCACGCATTTCATGCGTTATTCTCACACCGTTCATTATACATGATTCCGCCGTTTTGGTCGATGCTTTACTCGTTAATAAAATAAGCCGCCGCGGTAGCGCTGATCTTTGCCTTGTAGGCACTGACCTCGTATTGGGAACGGAAGATTTCCGCCGCGTCATATGCGCCCTGCGCCGTATTCGGACAAGCCATCATCTGCCGCAGCACAAACGAGTACGTACCCTGTAATTCATAGCCGATATACGCGGCCTGACCTTCGATGGTTTCCCAATCATACCCGTTGCGTTCGCAGAAGGAATAGAGACCTTCCAGTCTTCCTCCGCCCCATTGACAGATTCCGCGGTAATCCTGGCCGTAGTAGTTGTCGTAAGCTTCGGGACGGAACCACGACTCCTGACAACAGTTCGCCAATACTCCGCACGCCGCCGCCCTTGTCAAGCCGACGGTACCTGTCAGATAGTTGTATAAATAGGTCTTATTGGCAGCCTGGTAGCCGGTGGTGATACTGGTATCTCTGGCGCCTTCCCACAATAACGAAACCACCACGGTGTAGCTTTCTTCCGTCCGGTTTCCGTGTTTGTCCGATGCCGTAACTTTCACGCTGTAGGTCCCCTTGGCGGACGGATTCACATTTCCGGTAACCGTATACCAGCCGTTTTCATAGATTCTTCCCCACGCGTCTTCGCTTAATGCCTCAGGTTCTTTTTCCGCATATTCCAGATGACCGTCCACTTCGTCCGTTACGCTGTCGATATTGGACTTCGGATCATACGAACCGGTTGAAAATAATTCAACCGCCGTGCTTTTCAGCACGATTACCGGTCCGGTTGTATCTGAAACTGAGTAATGCCTTACCACATCCCAGCTTACCGGTTCGCCGTATTCATCTTCCGTGCTTAACCGGTAAACCGTTTCATACGGCGTAAGAGAGGACGGATCGATATATGCGTCCCCGAGGATTTCCAGATTGCCGGTATGGGATTCCACCAGACTCCTCGCCTGCACCGCTTGGGCACCGTATTCAAAGTTCTGGATTTCTTCCCCGTCTTCTGTCACAAAGGAAATCTGAAGAGACTGCAGAGCTTTTTCGTGCGCGATTTCCTTCTTCTTCTCTTCCGCCTTGATCATGGCAAAACGGACCGGAATTGCGCAAAGGCAAAGAACGATCACCGTAAACAGCAGCGTGATCCTGCGCGCATAGGAAAGAACTTTCTGCGCCCGTTCCTTCTCGGCATTTTGCACGGTGCGTTCGATTTTCTGATCGGAAACCGGTTTGACTTCTTCTTCCGGAAGATCAAACACAATGACCTTGCCGGGTACTTTTTTCTTGGGAAGTCTGCCGGTGCGCTTTTCCTCCATCAGGTCCGCAAAAAACTGCAGAGGAGTTCTTCCGAAACAATCCGCCCCGCTTAAGGACATCTCATACGCCGCCCTCACTTCGGCATCCTTCACCAGAAGTTCCGCCGAATCTTCCGGAATATGTTTGAGCACGGCGATTTTTTTCGGACTCAGTTTTTCCAGATAACGCATCAATAATGCTTCGCGGAAAGGAAGTTCCAGCGCAGAAAACACATTCCGCAGGATGATATCCTTTTCGAACGGTTCCAGATCAATTTCCTCCGGGTCATCTTCCGGCGCAGGGAGAACGGGAAGGTCTTCGCTCAATTCCGGGAACTCATAAGGAACTTTCGAAACCGAGGCTTCCAGGACACTTCGAAGTGCATCCGTTTCAAATACCCGGTGGTTCTTTTTGGGTTCTTCATAAGCGTGTTCAAAGAATTCCCTGACCGTTTCTTCCGCCAGGGAAGGATCCTGGGTATACATTTCCGACGCAAAAAACAGTTTCGGACTTACACGCGAAAAAAGTGCGGACCTCGCATCCGCGTCACCGTTGCACGCATCGAAATAGTTCCGGTCTTTCGCCGAGTATTTTTTTTCTGACAAGTGAACGTTCTCCTGAACCAATAAATTATACAAAACTATTATATTTCTGGCAAATTTCAGGGAAAGCCCGCGTTTCCCGCGTATTTATTATCAGAGTAATCGAGGTGATATTATGCCGAATTGGGTCAAAAACATTGTCCGCATCGCGGGAAACGCCAACGAATTGGAATCCTTCAAGAACGCCGTATCCGCAGCCGAAGATTCCTTCGACTTCAACAAGCTGGTACCGATGCCTTCCGATCTTCAGATTGAAAGCGGATCATCGGGGGAAAACGGATTAAAACTGTTGTGGCTGGAAAGCAAGCCTGAGGAAAGAAACGCCATTGAGGAAGCCTACCGTTCCCTCAATCCGTTTTTCCGCCACTTATCGCACACCGATCCTTCCGCGTTTGAAAACGTCACGGAGGATAAAAAGGAATCCTGGAGACAGCTGGCGAAGAAATATCTGGAAAACTTCAAACTGTACGGACATTGCACATGGTATACATGGGCCTATGACAACTGGGGAACCAAATGGCCCGCCTATGCCGAAGAACCTTCCTTTGTGCGTGCAGGTGAAGCTTCCTATCTGGAATACATCTTCACGACGGCCTGGAGCGCGCCGCTGCCCGTATTCCGCAAAGCCATCGAACAGTATCCGGATTTAGCTTTCCGCGGCGCGTTTTCCGATGAAGATACCGGTTCGGGAAACTGCGGCATCTGGTATAAGTCCAATGACCGCATGAAAGCGAAAGAACGCGATGAAACATTCGCAAAAGCGGTATGGAGTTATCCGGAAGAAGGACAGGATGAAGACCGTTTCCCATAAAAAAAGGAGATTCCTTCGAATCTCCTTTTACGGAAAACTATTTCTTCTTTCCCTGGTTTGCGACCGCTTCCATCTTGGCTTTCAGAGCATCCTGATCGCCTAAATAGTAATGACGGATCACATTGAAATTATCATCAAATTCATAAACCAACGGAACGCCGGTCGGAATGTTGACGCCGATGATGTCTTCATCGGAGATATTGTCCAGGTATTTGACAAGGGCACGTAAGGAATTGCCGTGTGCCGCGATGATTAC